>NZ_JAOCEW010000046.1:0-34923 GCF_029841665.1 Stenotrophomonas sp. GD03819 | reverse complement strand
CTGGCCGGCCTCCGCGATGGCACGGGAGCGTGTCGACCAAGGTCGACACCTGCCAGGGCTGGGCCATGGCATGCCGATCGACCAAGGTCGGCACCTATCAGGGCACCAGCCTTCAGCCCACCTTCGAGGGGCCCGTGCGCCAGCGGCTGGGTACCAGGCCGAAACGTTTGCGGAATGCAGCGGCGAAATTGCTGGGGTGGCGGTAACCACTGGCGGCGGCGGCCTGCTCAACCGTCCATCCGTCTTCGCGCAGCCCCTGTTCGGCGTGGCGCATGCGCTGCTCGTGCAGGTAGTCGAATACCGAGCAGCCGTACTGCTGGGCGAAATGACGGCGCAGCGAGCTCGGGCTCATGCAGGCCAACTGGGCCAGTTCGATCAGACTGTGGGCATGGCTGGGATCGTCGTGCAGGTAGGCGCGCACACGCTCCAGCCGCTCGCGCTGGCCCGCGCGCAGCGTTCGTACATGGTCGGTCTGCAGATCCTCGGCCTTCAGGCCAACGGCCAGCAGCTGCAGTGCGACGCCTTCCCGCCACAAGGCGTCGATGCCGTCCTCCCATGGGCTGTCGAACAGCTGGCCCAGCACTGGCAGCAGGGTATGCGGAATGGCCCAGTGGCGGCATTCCAGGTGGGTGTTGAGCGCGGTTTCCAGCTGCGGCAGATGGAACAGGTCCGGGTCGATCTGGCCGGGCACCATCACGCTGACGCCGCGCATGCGCGTTTCGCCGGGATGCGCACCCGTCATCTCGACCTGTTCGCGGTGATGCGCGGTCATTGCCGTGCCAGCGCGCAGGGTGAAACCAGCGCGTCGCGGAATGCGCACATCGACCTGGCCCTGCAGCATCACGCGGATGGCCAGGCCGGGACTCTGATGGGCGGTCGCCACATAAGGAAAGCGATTATGGACGTCGGAGGCGATCAGGCTCATGCCGCCGCGCAGGAACTGCTCGTTGACCTCGCCATGGCCGGCCCACTGGTCGTCGCGCAGGTGTTCCGGGTCGGCGCGGTAATCGAAGCCATGGCGGTGGCCGAAGCGGCGGTAATCAGCAAAAGTGAAATATCGGGACATCGCTCGGCACGTGCTTTGGAGGTGGACGCTGGCATTACCTCGCCCACGCACTCTGCAACACAGATGCAGATCCGGTCGTTACCCGTGAGACATGCTGGGAAGCAGTGGCATGGGCACTCTGGAGGGTGGGGGGAACACCAGGTTGAATTGAATGTGTCGGAGAAAATGGAAACGTTTCCCATTGTCGCCTCGATTCGCGCGCTTTTGATTTAAATATGGTCAAAACGATTGACGATTACGGCCAAAGTGAAAATGCCGCCGAACATACGCCAGCGTTTTGCATGCATATCCGTACGCAATTCCATACATCAACTTGAGTTGAGGTTTCATGGCTGGAACGATCCGCCATGGACGCGATGTCAGCCAGGCCATCACGGGCGCACGCGTAGGGTGGGGCGGTTGGCTGTTGCAGGCCACTTCGATACCCCCACTGATGGAGAACGCAGATGATTGACTACCAGCTCACCGGCAAGACCGCGATCGTGACCGGCGGCGTGTCCGGTATAGGCCTGGCTGTGGCGCAGACCCTGGCGGCGTCCGGCGCGCGGATCTCGGTCTGGGATCTGAAGCAGGATGCGGTCGATGCCACCGTGGCGCAGTTGCGGGATGCGGGTGCACAGGCCATCGGCATCGCGCTGGACGTCACCGACGACGCTGCGGTGGAGGCGGCAGTACAGCGCACGATCAAGGAACTCGACGGCCTGCATGTGGCGGTCAACAACGCCGGTATCGGCGGGCCGGCTGCCAGCAGCGGTGACTATCCGATCGATGGCTGGCAGCGGGTTATCGACGTCAACCTCACCAGCGTGTTCCTGTGCCAGCGTGCGCAGATCCAGGCGATGCGAGCCGCTGGAACCGGCGGCAGCATCATCAACATGGCCTCGATCCTGGGCCAGGTGGGCTATGCCGGTTCCACTGCGTACGTGGCGGCCAAGCACGGCGTGGTTGGGCTGACCCAGACCGCCGCCTGGGAACATGCGGCCGACGGCATCCGTGTCAACGCGGTCGGCCCGGGCTTCATCAGCACACCGCTGCTGGAGAAGATGGACCCGAAGGTGCGCGCCACGCTGGAAGGCCGCCATGCATTGAAGCGGCTGGGCACGGCCGAGGAAGTTGCGGCGCTGGTGGCCTGGCTGGCCAGCGACGATGCCTCGTTCGCGACCGGCGCGTACTACGCCATCGATGGTGGCTATCTGGCGCAATGATGCGGTAATCGCAGGCGACGGTGATGCCGGGCAGGGCCCGGCGCTGCCGGGTGAACGGGCTGTGGTGCGGCCTTCACCGTTGTGCCACGGCTGCCGCGCGACGCTCCGGGAAAATCCCGGAGCCTCTCCCATGGAACTCACCCAGGATGTCTCGATCCTGCTGCGCGTGGCCGCAGCCATGTTGTTCGGCGGCGTGCTCGGCGTCGAGCGCGAGATGGGCAAGCACGCGGCGGGCCTGCGCACGCACATGCTGATCGCCGGTGCCGCCGCACTGATTGTCGGCCTCGGCGACTCGGTGGCTGAGCATTTCCAGCAGGAGCGCTATCGCGACCTGCTGCAGGTCGACCCGGTCCGTCTGATCGAAGCGGTGGTGGCCTGTGTTGGCTTCGTTGCCGCTGGCACCATCCTGCGCGGCTCACGTGAAGACCAGGTCAGCGGATTGACTACCGCAAGCTCACTGATCATGGCGGCGGCCATTGGCATCGCCGTGGGCATCGGTAAATACGTGATTGCGATCGGCGTCAGCGTGCTGTGCGTGCTGGTGCTGGCGGTGATGCGGCGGTTGGAGAAACGGATCTCGTAAGGAATCTCGAGTTGCCGGCCAGTGGCCGGCATTACCATGGCGGCCTGAATGGTCGGACCAATATGACATCTAGCGCTATGGTCTAATAGGCTCTTCGTCGGAGTGGCGGTTAAATCCGCTGCAAGTGGTCTGATCGAAATCCTTATTGGTACGACCAATGTTCGACAGTCACGGCGACCCACCGCCTGCGGTGGGGCACCTTCCGCATCCAGTCGAGAGTCTTCATGCAGCCCTGGCAACACCTGTACGACCCCGCCGGCAACCTGTGGTTGTCCAGCCTGATCGCGCTGCTGCCGATCGCGTTCTTCTTCATTGCCCTGGCCGTGCTGCGCATGAAGGGCTGGCTGGCCGGCACGATCACCGTGGCCATCGCACTCGGCGTGGCCCTGCTGTTCTACGGCATGCCGCTGAGCCAGGCGCTTGGCGCGGCCGGCTTCGGCTTCGTCTATGGCCTGTGGCCGATCGCCTGGATCATCATCGGTGCCGTATTCCTCTACAAGGTCTCGGTCAAGACCGGGCAGTTCGACATCATCCGCGCCTCGATCCTCTCGGTCACCGAGGATCAGCGCCTGCAGATGCTGATGGTCGGCTTCGCCTTCGGTGCCTTCCTGGAGGGCGCGGCCGGTTTCGGTGCGCCGGTGGCGATCACCGCGGCACTGCTGGTCGGGCTGGGCTTCAAGCCGCTGTATGCCGCCGGCCTGTGCCTGATCGTCAACACTGCGCCGGTAGCGTTCGGCGCGATGGGCATTCCGATCATCGTGGCAGGGCAGGTCACCGGCCTGGATGCATTCGAGATCGGCCAGATGGCCGGCCGCCAGCTGCCGTTCCTGACCATCATCGTGCTGTTCTGGATCATGGCGATCATGGATGGCTGGCGCGGCGTCAGGGAAACGTGGCCGGCGGTGCTGGTTGCGGGTGGCTCGTTCGCCATCGCGCAGTACCTGACCTCCAACTTCATCGGTCCGGAACTGCCGGACATCACCGCGTCGCTGGCGTCGCTGGTGTGCCTGACCCTGTTCCTGCGCCGCTGGAAGCCGGTGCGGATCTTCCGCTTCGATACCGAAACCAGCGCCGAGGCGGCCGCACAGGCACTGGAAGCGCCCCGCTACAGCGTTGGCCAGATCGCCAAGGCGTGGTCGCCGTTCCTGATCCTCACCGCGATGGTCACGCTGTGGAGCATCAAGCCGTTCAAGTCGCTGTTCGCGGCGGGTGGCCCGCTGGAAAGCTGGGTGCTCAAGATCCCGGTGCCGGGCCTGGACCAGATGGTGCAGAAGATGCCGCCGATCGTGGATGCACCGTTGAGCTACGAAGCCGTCTACAAGTTCGACTGGTTCTCGGCCACCGGTACCTCGATCATCCTCGCTGCGGTGATCGCGATCATCGCGCTGCGCATGCCGGCCCGTTCGGCGCTGCGCACCTTCGGCGAAACCGTGCGCGAGCTGCGCATGCCGATCTACTCGATCGGCATGGTGCTCGCCTTCGCCTTCATCGCCAACTATTCGGGCCTGTCGGCGACGCTGGCGCTGGCATTGGCGCACACCGGCGACGCGTTCCCGTTCTTCTCGCCATTCCTGGGCTGGCTGGGCGTGTTCCTGACCGGTTCGGATACCTCGTCCAATGCGCTGTTCTCGGCCCTGCAGGCAACCACCGCGCAGCAGATCGGCGTGTCCGACGTGCTGCTGGTGGCGGCCAACACCACTGGCGGTGTCACCGGCAAGATGATCTCGCCGCAGTCGATCGCCATTGCCTGCGCAGCGGTCGGCCTGGCCGGCAAGGAATCGGACCTGTTCCGTTTCACGGTCAAGCACAGCCTGATCTTCACCACGATGGTCGGCCTGATCACCCTGGCCCAGGCCTACTGGCTGACCTGGATGATTCCCTGAGCCATGCACGCTTGGCCGACCACCCGCTGCGCGCTTCGGGCCACAATGGCGCCATGAGCACGCAACGTATTTCGGACAAGGTGGCCGCACAGCTGCGCGGCCTGGTGCAGGAACAACAGCTGCAGCCCGGTGACCGGCTGCCGGCCGAGCGCACCCTGGCGGTGCAGCTGGGGGTCTCGCGCACGGCGTTGCGCGAAGCCATCGCGCAGCTGGCCAGCCAGGGCCTGCTGACCGCACGCGTCGGTGGCGGCACCTACGTGGCCGAGCCTGCGGCGCGCGCGCGGCAGGCGCTGGATGAACCGCTGGCGCCGTACCTGCCGCTGTTCCAGGGCGACCCGGAATACCGCTTCGACGTGCTGGAGATCCGCCACGCGCTGGAAGGTGCCACCGCCTGGCATGCCGCATTGCGCGCTACCGACGAGGACCGCACGCGCATCGCGCAGGCCTTCCAGACCATGATGGACGCGCACGGCAAGGACGACCCCACCGGCGAAGCGGAGGCCGACGCGGCTTTTCATCTGTCCATCGCCGAGGCCTCGCACAACCTGGTGCTGCTGCAGGTGATGCGTGGCCTGTTCGAGCTGCTGCAGACCAACATCTCGCAGAGCCGCGAAAAGCTCTACACCTCGGCGAGGACCTTCTCGCCGCTGTCCGACCAGCACCGCGAGATGATGGACGCGGTGCTGGCAGGCGACCCCGAACGCGCGCGCGCCGCCGCGCATGCCCACCTCGAGTTCGTGCACACCACGCTGCGCACCCTCGATGACAACGAAGCCCGGCGTGCGCGGGCCTCGCGTCTACCTTCCCCACACGGTTGACCCCATGATCATCTCCGCCTCCACCGATTACCGTGCCGCAGCGCAACGCCGGCTGCCGCCGTTCCTGTTCCACTACATCGATGGCGGCGCGTATGCCGAGCACACGCTGAAGCGCAACGTTTCCGACCTGTCCGACATCGCGCTGCGCCAGCGCATCCTGCGCAACATGTCCGACCTGAGCCTGGAAACCGAGCTGTTCGGCGAAAAGCTGGCAATGCCGGTGGCGCTGGCGCCGGTCGGCCTGACCGGCATGTATGCCCGGCGCGGTGAGGTACAGGCGGCGCGCGCGGCCGACAGCCGCGGCATCCCGTTCACCCTGTCCACCGTATCGGTGTGCCCGATCGAGGAAGTGGCACCGGCCATCCAGCGGCCGATGTGGTTCCAGCTGTATGTCCTGCGCGACCGCGGCTTCATGCGCAATGCGCTGGAGCGGGCACAGGCCGCGGGCGTGACCACGCTGGTGTTCACCGTGGACATGCCGGTGCCGGGTGCGCGCTACCGCGATGCACACTCCGGCATGAGCGGCCCGAACGCCTCGCTGCGCCGCATCGGCCAGGCCATCACCCATCCGCACTGGGCGTGGGACGTGGGCCTGTTCGGCCGCCCGCATGATCTGGGCAACATTTCCACCTACCGCGGCAACCCGACCGGGCTGGAGGACTACATCGGCTGGCTGGGCAGCAACTTCGATCCGTCCATTTCGTGGAAGGACCTGGAGTGGATCCGCGAGTTCTGGAAGGGCCCGATGGTGATCAAGGGCATCCTCGACCCGGATGATGCGCGTGACGCGGTGAAGTTCGGTGCCGATGGCATCGTGGTCTCCAACCACGGTGGCCGCCAGCTGGACGGCGTGCTGTCCACCGCGCGCGCACTGCCGGCGATTGCCGATGCCGTGCAGGGTGATCTGAAGATCCTCGCCGATTCGGGCATCCGCACCGGCCTGGACGTGGTGCGCATGCTGGCATTGGGCGCCGACACCGTGCTGCTGGGGCGTGCCTTCGTCTATGCGCTCGCCGCCCAGGGCGAGGCCGGCGTGGCCAACCTGCTGGACCTGATCGCCAAGGAAATGCGCGTGGCGATGACACTGACCGGCGCGCGCCGCATCGCCGACATCGGCCGCGATTCGCTGGTCAGCCTGCCGTGAGTGGCCACGATGCCGTGCTGGCGCAGTTGCGCGACGCGGTCGGCAACCGCCATGTACTGACCGGCGACAAGGCCACGCGCCGCTTCCGCCGTGGCTATCGTTTCGGCGACGGCCCGGTGCTGGCCGTAGTGCGCCCGGGTACGCTGCTGGAACTGTGGCGCGTGCTGCAGGCAGCGGTGCAGGGTGGGGCGGCGATCATCCTGCAGGCGGCCAATACCGGCCTGACCGGTGGCTCGACCCCGGATGGCAACGACTACGGGCGGCCGATCGTGCTGGTCAGCACGCTGCGCCTGACCGGTATCCAGCTGTTGAACGAAGGCCGCCAGGTGCTGTGCCTGCCCGGCGCCACGCTGGACCGGCTGGAGCAGACGCTGGCACCGCTCGGCCGCGAACCACATTCGGTGATCGGCTCGTCCTGCATCGGTGCGTCGGTGCTGGGCGGCGTCTGCAACAACTCCGGCGGCGCGCTGGTGCGCCGTGGCCCGGCCTATACCGAGCTGGCACTTTACGCGCAGGTCGACGCGGAGGGCCGGTTGCAGCTGGTCAATCATCTGGACATCGCGCTGGGTGATACGCCCGAGCAGATCCTGCAGCGCCTGCAGGCCGGTGACTACACGGCCGCCGACGTGGGCAATGGCGACGGCCGTGCGGCTTCCGATTCACGCTATGCCGAGGAAGTGCGCAAGGTCGATGCCGATACACCCGCACGTTTCAACGCCGATCCCAGTCGCCACTACGAAGCGGCCGGTTCGGCCGGCAAGCTGGCGGTGTTCGCGGTGCGCCTGGATACCTTCGAGAAGGAGGCCGCCGAGGTCTTCTACATCGGTAGCAACCGCACCGGCAGCCTCACCGCGATCCGTCGCCAGCTGCTGACCGGCTTCGAGCGCCTGCCGATCGCGGGCGAGTACATTCACCGCGATGCCTATGACATCGGCGAGCGCTACGGCAAGGACAGCTTCCTGCTGATCGATCGCCTCGGCACCTCCCGTGTGCCCGCGGCGTTCGCATTGAAGAGCCGCGTCGATGGCTGGTTCGAACGGCTGGGCCTGCGCGGGGTGACCGACCGGGTGATGCAGGTGCTGACCGGCCTGCTGCCCTCGCACCTGCCAAAGCGCATGGGCGAGTTCCGGCAACGCTACGAGCATCACCTGTTGCTGAAGGTCTCTGCCCAGGACGCTGCGGAAACCGAGGCCTGGTTGCGCAGGTTCTTCGCCGGCCACGAAGGCGGCTATTTCCACTGCACGGCCGAGGAGGGACGCAAGGCGTTCCTGCATCGCTTTGCCGTGGCCGGTGCCGCAGTGCGCTACCGTGAAGTGCATCGTGACCAGGTGCAGGACATCGTCGCGCTGGACATCGCGCTGCGACGTGACGACGCCGACTGGTTCGAACAGCTACCGGCGGATATCGACGGCCGCCTGCTGCACAAGCTGTATTACGGGCACTTCCTCTGCCACGTGTTCCACCAGGACTACATCGCCCGCAAAGGTGAAGACCCGATGGCGATCGAGCATGCGATGTGGGCATTGCTGGACCAGCGGGGCGCCGAGTATCCGGCCGAGCACAATGTCGGCCACCTGTATCCGGCCAAGCCGGCGCTGGCGGGCTTCTACAGGCAGCTGGACCCGAGCAATACGTTCAATCCCGGTATCGGCCAGACCTCGAAGGCCAAGGGGTGGGGTGGCTGCGACTGCGGATGATGTAGAGCCGAGCCGGCGCTTGGATGGTGTTTGTGGTGAGAAGCAGTCGAGCAGGGCTCGACGCGCCCGGGCAACGGTTACCATCGGAAGCCCAATCGCAGGAGCCGTCCATGCCCACCGCTGCCGCCCGCGCCACCCTGTGCACTGCATTGCTGGCGATCCCGCTGCTGGCGCTGGCCCAGAGCGCGATCCTGCCGCAGCAGCGCGATGCCGCCGGCAACGTGATGGAGCCGCTGGGACAGGTACTGATCGCGAGTGAGACTGGACCGTCGGGGCTTTATGACTGCACGCGGGACAGCAACTGGTGCGTGCGCGTGCAGCCGGTGGCCGAGGAGGGGGACCGGCCCACCCTGCTTGAAGTGCTTGAGAAGGGGCCGGGCCAGGGCAAGCCGCACACCTACCACGTCAGCATCGACGTGCCGCAGGAAAGCGAGCTGTCGCTGTGGCCGTGGATCGTGCGCCTTGCCCCGGGCGTGGGCAGCGATGAAACAGTGACCGACCCGCAGCAGCGCACCCGCCAGAATGTGCTGGTGGGCGGCATCGTCACGTTCAGCACCATGTACTCCGGTGGCGGTGCCGATGCGTCCACGCTGCAGTTGGCACGCGTGCGCCACCTGCAGGACGACATCCAGGTGGACGACGACGTGCTGACCGTGCCATGGCTGGGCAATGCGATGATCCGCGCCTGTTTCAGCGAGCAGGACAGCAAGCAGCGTGCAGGCGCCTGCCACGACGAATACAGCTTTTCGGCGAAGCTGGCGCTGGATCCAGCAGGGCAGGGCATGCCCGTGCTGCGCTACCAGACCGTGGCGACCCGGTTCCCGGCCGGTGTTTCGCGCTTCGAGGATTCGCTGGCCAAGGGGCCGCTGAAGAAGAAAGACCTGCGCACCGAGCAGGATCCGGCGTGCACCTATACGCGGTTGTTCCACTTCCGCGAGGGCATGTTCCACCCGGACCAGGCGCTGCCGGACTGCGCCGGCTATACCGAACCCTGAAGTGTAGAGTCGAGCCATGCTCGACTCGGGTTCTCGCGTGGCCCGGCCGCAGAGCAGCCGAGCGTGGGCTCGGCTCTACAAAAACTGAGGCGGCGCTTACTCGCAGCGGGTGGCGGTGATGATGTTGTCCTTGTCCACGAACACGCGCAGGCGGTCTTGGCGGATGTCCTTGGTGGTGATGGTGCTGGGGCCGATCGGGTTGACCAGGCCGGCACCACTCTCGCGGGACAGGCGGCGGATGTTGGGCTCATTGGCCGGCTGGCCGATCGCCCAGCCCAGCTGGCTGGCGTCACAACGGCCACTGCCTTTGACTTCCGGGCCAGGGGTGCTGACGCAGGCCGACAGCAGCAGGGCAGAGGCCGGCAGCAACAGGGACAGACGGAATGCGGACATGCGAGCGCTCCTGCGCAGGGGAAGATGGCGGGAACGATAGCACCGAGCGTGCGAAAGGCGTCAGCGCCCCGGTCATTGCCGGCACAGCGTGGTCATTGCATAGTGGGAGGAATGGCTGGTAGTACGCCAGCGGGCAGGCCGGGCCTTTCCGGCGCAGGTGTTGGATAGGGTATGACGGCAGGCAGTTTCCGCGGCAAGGACAAGACGATGACGGCGCTGGCGTTGTCGTTGCTGGGCGTGGCGTTTGCCGCCTGCGCTGCCGATCCGGAACCCGTGCCGGTCGAATCCCCGGTATTCGGCGCCTGGCGCAACCTGCAGACTGAAGCGGGCTACGCGCCTGCGCAGCGCAATCTGGCGTTTGCCATGCTGCCGCAGGCGGCCACCCGCGGTGACCGTTTCGCCATCCTCGATCGTGAGGGCAAGCGCGCGGTGTGCTGCCTGCAGGTGGCCAGCCCCTCGCTGGGCGTGGCCGCGCTGCGCGAGCAGTACCACCTGCCGCAGGCCTGGGTGACCGACCTGAGCAATGGCCGCAGCCCGGCACGTCCCTATGTGCCGCACGTCTATGCGATGCAACGGGTGGACGAGCTGGCCGACTACAGCTTCGCCGACGTGCCTGGCGCCTACAGCGACCTGGGCGGGCTGCTGATTCCCGAAGGTGCCGCGCTGGAGGCCGACGGCAGCGCCGTCCGCCTGGGGGACATTCGCTATCCGCTGCATTTCCAGCGTCAGCCGCACGCCGATGACGACGGCGCGCTGGATCGCTACAGCCTGCAGGCGGGTGAGGGCGAGGCACCGATCGTGGTTGAAGTGCCGTTCGGCACCTACTGATTGCAGCTTCGCGCTGGCTAGAATGCAGCGCGGCGCTGTCTGCCGTGCCTGCTCCGTGAGTCGTTTCCGTGTCCTTGCGCCCCTTCCTGCTGCCGTCCCTGCTGCCGTCCCTGCTGCTGTTGTCCGCCTGCGCCAGCGCGCCGCCGCCGCCGGCCCATTCCGACGCGTTATGGCGATTGATCGAACGTGACTGCCAGGGCGCCGAAGGTCCACGCGGCGACTGCCTGCGCGTGGAGACGGCCGCGGATCGCCGCGATGTGCTGGTCAAGGACGCGCACGGCGACTACCAGTTCCTGCTGATGCCGCTGGACAAGGTCAGCGGTATCGAGAACCGCCGCCTGTACCAGCGTGGTGCACCGAACTACTTCGCTGCAGCCTGGCAGGCGCGCAGCCACACCGAACAGGCCTTGCGGCAACCGCTGCCGCGCAACGTCGCCAGCCTGGCGTTGAACTCGCCGCACGGCCGGTCACAGCACCAGCTGCATATCCATGTGGATTGCCTGCGTGCCGACGTGCTGCAGGCGCTGGACACGCATGCTGCCGCCCTCGGCAGCCGCTGGGCACCGTTGCCGGTGCTGCTGCGCGGCCATCAGTACCAGGCCCGCCTGCTGCCGGGCGCGGAACTGACCGCCAATCCGCTCAATCTGTTGGCCTATGACCTCGCTGGCGTGGACGACGTGGGCCAGTGGAGCCTGGTCGTGGCCGGCCGGGACGAGGTGCAGGGCGGCCCGGGCTTCATTCTGCTGGCGACCCGTGTGGACGCCGGCACCGGCAACGAGGCCAGCGCTGAAGAGCTGCAGGACCACGCCTGCTCGGTGTTGACCGGCGCAGGCGCGTCGCTGGAGCGGGTCCGCTAACCCTGGGGCTGCTGGCGGCTTCGCCAGACCGGTGCGGTCAGCGCCAGCAGCTGGCGATCCTGCCAGCCCTCCAGGTCCAGATGATGGTCGCGCAGCAGGCCTTCCTGCTCGAAGCCGAAGGCGTGCAGCGCAGTGGCGAACGGGTCATTGCAGTCCGGTGGCAGCATCACGAACAGGCGATGCAGGCCGACATCCTCGAACAGGAACGGGCACAGCGCCCGCAGCGCCGCGTCGGTATGCGGGTGCCAGTGTTGCAGCGACAGCAACTCGGCGCTGCGCGCATGCAGCGACTGCAGGCGGATGTGCAGCTGATCCAGCACAGTGCCGTGTTCGTCGTCGAACACCCCCAGCAGCAGCTGGTCGTTGTCCTGCTCCAGACGCGAGCGATGCATGTGGGCGAGAAAGCGTGCCTCCTCGTCGATGTCGCCGGGGTGACGGCGGCCGCGCCGGCGGCGGTCATCGAACAGGCGCCAGCGCGGCAGGTCGGTACGCTGGAAGGGGCGCAGGGTGACCGGTGCGGCCTGCAGCTGCAGCAGGTGACGGCGCAGTACCGGGCGCAACGGGGGAAGGAGGGAGGTGGGATACGGGGTCATCATCCCCGGCACGATGGCCGTGCCCGCAGCGCCACACCATTCAAAACATTGCAAAAGTGTGGCGAATGGCACTGCGGGTCTGATTCGGTTCAGGCATAAGGCCATCAGGCCTGGTCATTTCCGTTGAACCCCCCCATTCAGGACACTTTCGTTACGGGATCGTTATGTGCCGCACAGGCCGCTGTCCCGTACCACCACCCGCCAAACTCCCCAGGAAGCCCATGTCCGCCTCCCACAAGGCGCTGCGCCCGCGTCCGCTGGTGCTCGCACTGTCGTCCCTGATGCTGGTCTCACTGCCGGCCTTCGCGCAGGAAAGCGCACCCACCACATTGCAGGAAGTGAAGGTCACCGGCTCGCGTATTCCGCGCGCCAGTGTGGAGGGGCCCTCGCCGGTGACGGTGATCAGCCGGGAGCAGATCGATGCACAGGGCTACCGCAATGCCTTCGATGCGCTGAGCGCGCTGACCGAGAACACCGGCAACGTGCAGGGCGAGGACTTCGGCAATACCTTCACCCCGGCCGCCAACACCATCAACCTGCGCGGGCTGGGCCCGAACCGCACGCTGGTGCTGGTCAACGGCCGCCGCCAGGCCGACTATCCGCTGGCCTACGAGGGCTCGGTGAACGTGGTCAACCTGGCCAACATCCCCAGTGCGCTGATCGAGCGCATCGAGGTGCTGGCGGCCGGTGCGTCGGCGGTGTACGGCTCCGATGCCATCGCCGGTGTGGTCAACATCATTCTCAAGGACCGCTTTGAGGGTGTGGACGTGAACGTGCGCGCCGGTGGCACCCAGCAGGGCGGTGGCGACAACCAGCGCGCGCAGGTGGTCGGTGGCAGTTCCGGCGAGCGTTGGGATGCGCTGTTCGGCTTCGAGTTCGATGTGCGCAAGGCGATCCACGCGCGCCAGCGCGACTTCATGGATTCGCTGGATGATGACCCGGCCGGCAAGGCGCCGCAGGCGACCGCGATCGCCTATCGCCGCAATGCTGCCACCGGCCGCAACATCGATCCGGGCGTCAGCGGCTGCGACGCAGCGTCGGAGATCTATGGCGGCAGCGTGTTCCGCGCCAACAACCCGCGCCAGGGCTGGTACTGCGGCAGCAACGAGGCCGCCGCCAGCTACTGGACCGTGCAGACCCAGAAGCGCAACCTCAACGGCTACGGTCTGTTGACCTTCCACGTCAACGAGACCACCGACCTGTTCGCTGATGTCGCCGTGGGCAGCGCGCGCATCTACAACAACACGCGTGCGCCGACCTGGACCTCGGCGCGCAACTACTTCTACAACCAGACCACCGGCAATCTGGAAAGCTGGTACCGCCGCTTCGCGCCGGAGGAAATCGGCGGCCTGCCGCGCAATGCCAACCGCTTCCTGGAAAACTCGTGGTCGTTCAACGTCGGCGCACGTGGTCAGATCGGTGACAGTGGCTGGGACTATGAGGCGGTCTACAGCCGCTCGCGTTACGAGAACCGCACCCGCCGCCCGGTGCTGCTGGCCGGCATCAACGAATACCTGCTGGGTCCGAAGCTGGGCGTACGCAATGGCGTTGAGGTCTATGCGCCGGACCCGGCACGCCTGTTCAAGCCGTTGACCCCAAACGAATACGAGGGCCTGTCCGACTACCAGGAAAGCCGCAATGCGGCATGGCTGCAGACCTTCAGCGCCAGCGTCAACGGCCGCCTGTTCGCGCTGCCCGGTGGCGACGCTGCATTGGCAGCGGTGGTCGAAGCCGGCAGCCAGGGCTACCGCAACCGCCCGGACCCGCGCCTGGGAACCGGCGAGTTCTGGAACACCAGTGCAGGCGTCGGCGCCGGTGGCGAGCGTGACCGCTACGCCGCAGGTGTGGAGCTGCAGTTGCCGCTGCTGCAGTCGCTGACCACCACGCTGGCCGGCCGTTACGACCAGTACCGTGCGGGTGGCGAGCACATCGGCAAGGCGACCTGGAGCGTTGGCGTCGAGTTCCGTCCGATCGAGAGCCTGCTGATCCGTGGTACGGCGGCGACCAGTTTCCGGGCGCCGGACATGAACTATGTGTTCGCGACGGAGACGCGCGGTTACAACCCGGGCATGACCGACTACTGGCGCTGCCGCACCGCAGGCCAGTCGTACGACAACTGTGACTACAACGGCCTGTCGATCGACTACAGCAACCGCGCCAATGCGCAGCTGCAGCCGGAATCGGCCAAGTCCTATGGCTTCGGCGTGGTCTGGTCGCCGCTGTCTGGCCTGGATTTCAGTGCCGACTACTACGACATCCGCATCGACAACGAGGTGACCAGCCTCGATACCAGCCGAATCCTGCGTGACGAGGCCGATTGCCGCCTGGGCCGCACGCTGGGCGGCGAAGCGCGGGATATCGGTTCACCGCTGTGCCAGGACGCGCTGTCTCGGGTGATCCGCAACCCGTCCAACGCAACCGTGCAGCCGGACCAGGTGACCCGTGTGCTGATCAATCCGATCAACGCCGCCTCCGAATCGGTTCGTGGCCTGGACCTGAAGGGCAACTGGCGTTTCGATGCCGGCCGTTATGGCCGCTTCACCACGCGCCTGGCCTACACGGTGGTGCTGGAGCACAAATACCGGCAGTTCTCCGATGATCCGGAGCGTGACATCCGCAATTCGCTGGATGACTACCAGTGGCGCAGCAAGGCCAACGGCAGCATCACCTGGAACCAGGGTGACTGGACCACCACGCTGTACGGCAACCGCTTCGGCTCGCTGCCGAAGACCGATGGCAGTGGCCGCATCGCGCCGTACATGACGTACAACGCCAGCGTGTTCCGCCAGTTCGGCGAGAACCTGTCGGTGGGGGTGATCGTCAACAACCTGCGCGACAGCCGCCCGCCGGCAGACAGGAACGGAGGCGGCTGGCCGTTCTACCCGGTCGGCAATTACGACCCGTACGGCCGCCAGTACTGGGTGCAGCTGGATTACCGGTTCCGTTGATCCGGCAGGCGAACGAAAGGCCCGGCATTGCCGGGCTTTTCTTTGTGCAGTGCACCGGTGCTGCCGCTGCGCGCGTGGCATGCTGTGGCGATACCCGGAGGATGATGCGCATGGATGCCAGAGTGTGGAGTGTGATTGCCGTGCTGGCCATTGCCGGTTGCAGCAGCAAGCAGGCGGCCAGTGTGGACGATGCTGCGGAGGCGGCCAGCGCCGCGCCCGTGCCGTCTCTTTCCAACGCAGTGACCGATGCTGGATCAGCGCGCGTGCCAACGGCATCGACGCGTGCGACGGCCGGGCAAGGGCCTGCGGATCTGGAGGGACACTTCCTCGAGGGCGAGCGCTTGCTGTTGACTGAAGGAGCACTGTCGGCGGAAAAGAGCGACGTGATCCTGGGCTCGGACAACGCCTTTGCGCAGGCGATCAGCCAGTTCGAGCAGGATGCGGCGGGCCACCCGGAAGTGCAGGACCTGACCCGGCTCTACAGGACGGCTGCGACCCGGCTCATCGGCAGCGACGGCACGCTGGTGTCTTTTGCCTGTGGCTACAGCCTGTGTGTCGGCGAGATCCGCAGCCGCACCGATGAGGATTTCAGCGCCTGGTCCGAGGCGATCGGCATGGACAAGGCGAGTCCGGTCTACAGCCTGACCACGGCACCGATGACGTGGGGCAGGGACCAGCACGGCGGGCGTTTCGTGTTTTCGGTGGACCCGGCCGCCAACGCCATCACGGGTCGGTAGCGGCGGGACATGCCCGGGACAGCAGTGCGCTACGGCAGCGCCTGTTGGAGGTACGACTCGATGACGTAGCTGAAAGGCTGCTGCTGGCGGTCGCGCAACAGGGCACGCACCTCCAGGATCACGCCGTGATCGCCTTCACCCCGCGGCGGCCAGAACGTCTGGTCAGCCAGGGTCTGGCGCTGGAAACCGAGCGGGCCGACCACGCGACCGAACGGCTCGTCGGTGCTGTCCAGCACCTGGTTCATGGCTGGGCTGAGGTGGCCGGGCAGGTACCAGTTGTCGGCCTCGGACAGCACCCGGCTGCCGCAGACCAGCTGTACGCGGCGATAGCGCAGTTCGGTACCCGGCGTCGCGCCCAGCGACTGCAGAACGTCGGCGGGGGCCGGCTTGTCCTGGCCGTGTATGCGCACTGCACGCACCCGCGCCTGTTCGGCCAGGCCGTGCTCGGCGCACCAGTGTTCCAGCGTGGCGGTGGCGCTCTGCCCGGACAGCACGCGCTGGTGCAGGCGCTCGACCAGTGCCGCCGGGGCGATGCGCTGCTGGCCCGGCGGCGACTGCAGCGGCGCAGCGGCCGCAGCATCAGTGGCGGACAGGCTGGCGATCGGGGCGGCGGCAAGCAGGGACGCGGCCTGCCAGCGGCGGAGGCGATCGTGGCGGTCGGACGGGCCCATGCGGCATCACAACGGAAACAGGCGCCCATGTTACCCGTTCAGGGGTGTGCACGGCGTGGCTGCGACCGGTTGTCGCAGGGCTGATCATTTTTCTGGTGAATGTGTGCCATCCAGATATTTCGTTGGCCGATGGCTGTGTCGAGGCGCACGATGGCGCCAGTCTTGGCTTTCCGGGAGTTCCCGATGACCCTCCAGTTCGTCCATGGCGGTGTCGACCGCGACGGTGCGCCACTGCATTTCCATATCCGTGATGGCCGCATCAGCGGCCTCAATGGCGAGGCCGCGCCGGCTGACGGGGCGGAATGCGTCGACCTGCAGGGCTTCGCGGTGCTGCCCGGGCTGGTGGACGGCCACATCCACCTCGACAAGAGCTTTGTCGGCGACCGTTGGCACCCGCACCAGCCGGTGAACAGCCTGCGTGAGCGGCTGGCGGTAGAGAAGGCGGCGGTGGCGGGTGCAGCACCGATGGTGGACCGTGCCGAGGCGCTGATCCGCCAGTGCAGTGCTTTCGGTACCGTGGCGATGCGCTGTCATGTCGATATCGACGCCAGCACCGGGCTTGGCCATCTCGAAGCCGTACGCGAGGCGGCGTTGCGCTGTGTGGACATCATGCGCATCCAGCTGGTGGCGTTCCCGCAGGCCGGGGTGATGTCCTGTCCGGGTACCGCCGCGGTGCTGGAGCAGGCGCTTGCCGCGGGCGTGGAGGTGCTCGGCGGCATCGACCCGACCACGCTCGATGGTGATGCCGAAGGCCAATTGGCGCTGCTGTTCGGCCTGGCCGAGCACTACGGCGTGCAGCTGGACATCCATCTGCACGAGCCGGGCGAAACCGGCCTGGCCCAGCTGCTGCGCATCGCCGCGCGGACACGGGCTGCCGGCCTGCAGGGGCGTGTTGCGGTCAGCCATGCCTATGCGCTGGGCGACGTGCCGCTGGCGCGCGCGCTGCAGGTGGGCGAAGCATTGGCCACCGCGGGTGTGGCGATCATGAGCAACGCGCCGGGGGATCATCCGTTCCCGCCGCTGCGCGCGCTGCATGATGCCGGTGTGCGCGTGTTCGCAGGCAACGACAACATCCGTGACTGCTGGTGGCCGTATGGCAATGGCGACCTGCTGCAGCGGGCGATGCTGCTGGGCTACCGGTCCGGCTTCTACACCGATGCCGACCTGATGCTGGCGCTGGACATGGTCACCACCCATGCCGCGCAGGCGATCGGCCTGCCGCAGCATGGTATTGCCGAAGGCCGGCCGGCGACCTTCGTGGCCGTGCGTGCCGACCACGGCCCGGCGGCCGTGGCTGCGGTGCCGCTGGAGCGCCGCGTGGTGGTCGACGGCCGCTGGCTCTAGATCCACGCCGCGCAACCCCCTGTAGTGCCGAGCCATGCTCGGCGACCTTTCAGGCGTAATCGTCGGCGTGGGTGGCGATGAATTCCTCAAGCCACGCCAGCAGATGGGCGATGTCGATGATCTCGCCCTGCTCGACGCGCTTGAGCAGCAGCGTGCTGGCGCCGATCTGCAGGCTGCTGTCGGCATAGCGCAGCACCGCGTCGACGCCCCAGGCATCGGTCACCTGCATCCAGGCCAGGCCCGGCACGCGCTGGGCCAGGGTGTCACCGAACGCAACGCCCAGTGCTTCCCAGCCTTCGCCGTCGTCACGATCGATCAGCTCCGCGTCGACCACGCGCTGCAGGGTGGTGGCCGCCAGCGGCCACTGCACCGGCAACGTCGGAAAGCCGGCGGCCACGCGCGCGGCGATCAGCGAACGCTGGTGCTGCAGATGCGTCTGCAGGGCAGCGGGCAGGGGATCGAAACGGGTGGGGATTTCGTCGGACATGGCAAGGCGCCGTGGAGCACGGAAACAACAGGCACTCTACGAGGCGATGTTGCCGGCCGTGCGGCCGGATTGACCATGTTTCGATGCGTGATGCGCGAAATCCATCCACGCATGGCGTGGATCTACTGTGGTCAGTCCGGTTCGCGTTGCACCTGCCGCCACAGCTCGCTGGCCAGTGCGCGCACGGCATCGTCGGCATCGGCACGGTGCAGCAGGCCGATCTCGTAGTTGTCGATCACCGGCAGCTCACGCTCGCCATCGATGATGCGGTGCTCGCGGGTGACTGCACGGCGCGGCAGCAGGCTGATGCCGATGCCGTCGGCTACCGCGCCCTGGATGCCGCTCAGCGACGAGCTGGTGAAGGCGATGCGCCAGCGCAGGCCCAGCGCTTCCACGGCGTGGATCATCTCGTCGCGGTACAGCCCTCGCGGCGGGAAGGTGACCAGCGGCAGCGGGTCCTGCTGCAGGCAACTGCTGCGCAGGCTGTCGATCCAGTGCATCGGCTCGCGCCGGCAATGCACCGCCTGGCGGCTGTTGCGGCGCTGCTTGACCAGCACCAGGTCCAGCTCGCCGTGGTCGAAGCCCTGCGCCAGGTCACGGCTCAGGCCGCTGCTGATCTCCAGTTTCACCTGCGGGTGGCGGCGGCTGAAGGCGGCCAGCATGCGGGTGGTCTGCGGGTTGACGAAGTCCTCCGGCACGCCGATGCGGACGGCGGTCTCCACCATCGCGCCGGCCAGCGCCTGTGCCATTTCCTCGTTCAGGTCGAGCATGCGCCGCGCGTAGCCGAGCAGGGTGTGGCCGGCGTCGGTGGGGTGAACGTCGCGGTGGCCGCGTTCGAGCAGGCGATGCCCGGCCAGTTCCTCCAGCCGGCGTACCTTCTGGCTGACCGTGGATTGTGTCGAATGCAGGCGCGTGGCCGCCGTGGTGAAGCTGCCGCAGTCGGCCACCATCACCAGCGCCCGCAGCAGGTCCAGTTCGAACAGGGTTCTATTCGATTTGGCACTGTCTTGCATTTGAACATTTCACTTCTGGATACCCAAGCCGACTTCTACCATGCAGGGCAGGGGCCGGCAATGCCCGGCTGTTGCTACCGTCGCCCGGTGCTCCGTGGCGACGGACATGAGGAGTCACTGTCATGCGCGTCCATCGTTCCCCTGGCTGGCGTGCGCCGTTCGCGCGCGTGCTGCTGTTGTGCCTGCTGGCCATGGTCACCCCGGCCTGCACCGCAACGTCCAAAGCCGACGTCGATGGCCGCCTGCGTGATGCTGCCAGCCGCGGTGACGCTGCTGCGGTGCGACAGGCGATCGAGGAGGGCGCCACGCTGGAGGCGCGCGATGGACAGGGCCGCACCGCGCTGCTGCTGGCCACGCATGGCAACAACGTGGATGCCGCGCGCGAGCTGATCGAGGCCGGTGCCGACGTCAACGCCAAGGATGCGTTGCAGGACAGCGCCTACCTGTACGCAGGCGCGCGTGGCCTTGATGAGATCCTGGCGATGACCCTGGCGCATGGTGCCGATCTTCGCAGCACCAACCGCTATGGCGGCACCGCGCTGATTCCGGCGGCAGAGCGCGGCCATGTCGCCACTGTGCGCACGCTGCTGCGGGCCGGCGTGGCGGTGGACCATGTCAACCGCCTGCACTGGACTGCGCTGCTGGAAGCGATCCTGCTCGGCGATGGCGGCGCGCGCCACGTGCAGATCGTGCAGCTGCTGCTGGAGGCCGGTGCCGACCCGGAGCTGGCTGACGGCGACGGTGTGACGCCGCTGGCGCACGCGCGCCAGCGCGGCTATTCCGGAATTGAAACCCTGCTGCGCCAGCACGGCGCGGTGCGCTGAATGCAAACCCCTTCCACCCGCACGCTGGGCGTGCCCACCAGGATGCTGTCCATGTTCCGTTCCCGTCCGTTGTCCTTCGCCATCCTTCTTGCGGTGGCACCGCTGTCGGCGTCTGCTGCCGAGCGCGCCGACCTGCTGATCCGCAACGCTACCGTGGTCGATGTCGAGCACGCCAGTACCCTGGCTGGTCAGAGCGTGGTGATCCGCGGCGAGGACATCGTCGCTGTCGGCCCGGACGCGCAGCTGCGCAGCCAGTGGAGCGCGACCCGCCAGATCGATGCCAAGGGCAAATACCTGATCCCGGGGCTGTGGGACATGCACGTGCACTTCGGTGGTGGCCCGGCGCTGATCGAAGAGAACAAGGCACTGCTGCCGCTGTACATCGCGCATGGCATCACCACGGTGCGTGACTGTTCCGGCGATCTGCCCGAGCAGGTGCTGCAGTGGCGTGGCGAGATCGCCAAGGGCACCCTGTTCGGCCCGCGCCTGCTGAGTTCCGGCGCGAAGATCGAAGGCATCAAGCCGGTCTGGAAGGGCACGATCGAAGTGGGCAGCGAGGCCGACGCCGACAAGGCAATCGCCCGCCTGCAGCACGACAAGGTCGATTTCGTGAAGATCACCGACAGCACGCTGAAGCCGGAACTGTTCCTGTACTCGGCCAGTGCCGCGCGCAAGGCCGGATTCAAGGCGTCGGGCCACATCCCGATGGCGCTGACCGTGGAGCAGGCGGTCGATGCCGGCCTGGCCTCGATCGAGCACCTGGACTACGCGTTCAAGGCCGGCAGCAAGGACGAGGCGCAGATTGCCGCCGACTTCGGAGCTGGCCGCATCGACCGTGCCGAAGCCAACCGCCGCCTCGACGCCAGCTTCGACCGTGACACCGCAATGCGGGCCTACCGTGATTTCGCCAAGCGCGGCGTATTCGTGACCCCGACCCTCAACGGCGGCCGCATCCTCGACTTCCTCGACCAGGATGACCACGCCAACGACCCGTACCTGGCCTACATCGGCCCGGGCCTGCGCGCGACCTACCAGTGGCGCGTGGACCGCGCGGCGAAGGCGACGCCGGCGCAGATCGAAGCGCGCCACGCGCAGTACCACCAGGTGGCCGCCGTGCTGCCGCTGCTGCAGGAAGCGGGTGTGACGATCATTGCCGGTACTGATGCGGGCTTCCTCAACTCGTTCAACTTCCCGGGCATCGCCCTGCACCAGGAACTGCAGCTGTTCGTGAAGGAAGGCCTGAGCGCACCGCAGGCACTGTCGGCCGCAACCCGTTCCGGCCCGGCCTGGTTCGGCCAGATGGACCGTTACGGTGGTGTCGCGCAGGGCAAGGCCGCCGATCTGGTGCTGCTGACCGCCAACCCGCTGCAGGACATCGCTGCCACCGAGAAGATCGACAGCGTGATCCTGCGCGGCAACGTGTATGACCGCGCCGCGCTGGACAGGATGCTGGCCGACACCAAGGCCAAGGTCGCGGCGTGGAATGCCGAGGCGGCGAAGGCCAATTGATGATGCGGCCGGTGACCTAGCGCGGCGCCGGCCGCATGCCGTGCAGCTGCGGTAGTGCGGCCTTCATCGCATCGATGAAGGCGCGCAGCCGCGGCGGCTGCTGGCGCGCTGCGGGAAATACCACGTGTACCGGCAGTGGCGGTGCCTGCCAGTCCGGCAGCAGCTGCACCAGCCGCCCTTGTGCGAGGTCGTCGGCCACCAGCCAGGCCGAGACCACGGCCGCTCCCAGCCCGGCACATGCGGCCTGCTGCACCACGAACAGGTTGTCGCTGAGCAGGCGCGGGCTGATCGAAAGGGTATGCGCGTGCCCCTGCGCGTCATGCAGCAGCAGTCGTTCGCGGTAGTAGGTGACCAGCGAGATCCACGGCAGTGACTGCGCCTGTTCCGGCGTACTGACTGCCGTGGCGTCCACCAGCGAGGGCGCCGCCACGACGATGCGCGGTACTTCGGCCAGCGGCAGCGCGACCATGCGCGGTTCGTCGACCGGGCCCACCCGCACCGCGCAGTCGATGCCTTCTGCAATGAAATCCGGACGCCGATCTTCAAGGATCCACTCCAGGCTCAGCTGCGGATGCCGGGCGAGGAATGCGAGCATGGTCGGCAGCAGCTGCGCCTGGCCGAAGGCATGCGGCACCATCACCCGCAGACGGCCGCGCAGTGTTTCCGGCTCGCCGTGGAGTTCGGCCTGCAGCGACTCCCATTCGTCGACCACGCGTTGCGCATGGCGCTGGCAGCGCAGGCCATCCTCGGTCAGTTGCAGGCCATGGGTGGAGCGCAGCAGCAGGCGCAGGCCGAGCTGCCGCTCCAATGCCTGCAGGCGTCGGCTGACCGTTGGCTGGGTGGTGCCCAGCTGCGCGGCTGCGGCAGACAGGCTGCCGGTATCGACGATGCGCAGGAAGGTGCGCAGCAGATCCAGGCGATCGGCGCCAGCGGTGAGCTCGGTCATGCGTAGGGCGTATGAATGATATGTATTTCAGCCTACTACAGACGTTGGGCGAATGCGGGCAGGATACGTCCACTTCTTCCACCGGACTCCCCCATGTCTACCCCTTCGCTGTCCGTCGCCGCCGCACCCGCGACCGCACCCTCCACCCCGCTGGTGCTGGCAATGGCGGCCGGCGCCGGCTTCTCGGTCGCCTCGCTCTATTACAGCCAGCCGATGCTGGGCCTGATCGCCCAGGACCTCGGCGCGGGTGAGCGCGCCGCTGGCCTGGTACCGACCCTGACCCAGCTTGGCTATGCAATGGGCATCCTGCTGCTGGCGCCGCTGGGTGACCGGTTCGACCGCCGCAAGCTGATCCTGTTGAAATCTGCATTGCTGGCACTGGCATTGGGTGCTGCAGCGATGGCCGGGCACCTGCCGGGCCTGCTGATGGCCAGCCTGCTGGTCGGGCTGATGGCCACGCTGGCGCAGGACATCGTGCCGGCCGCTGCGGTGCTGGCACCGGATGCGCAGCGCGGGCAGATCGTCGGCCGGGTGATGACCGGCTTGTTGCTGGGCATCCTGTTGTCGCGCGTGGTCAGTGGCGTGGTGGCTGAAGCGTGGGGTTGGCGCACGCAGTTCGTACTGGCTGCGGTATCGGTGGCGGCGATGGGCGCGGTGATGGCGCGTGCGCTGCCGCGTTTTGCACCGACCAGCACGCTGCGCTATCCGGCGTTGCTGGGCTCATTGCTGGCGTTGTGGCGCGAGCAGCCGCAGCTGCGCCGTGCGGTGGCCAGCCAGTCGCTTCTGGCGGTGGGTTTCAGTGCATTCTGGTCGACCCTGGCGCTGATGCTGCATGCTCGTCTGGGCCTGGGCAGTGCGGCGGCGGGTGCGTTCGGTATTGCGGGTGCGGCCGGTGCACTGGCCGCACCATTTGCGGGTCGATTCGCCGATCGCTTGGGTTGCCATGCAGTGGCGCGGCTGGCGATCGCGGTGGCGTTGCTGGGCTTCGGCCTGCTGCTGGCTGAGTCCTGGCTGCCGGCCGCCGCGCTGCTGCCGCTGCTGGTGGTGAGTGCGCTGCTGTTCGACTTCGGCTTCCAGTCGGCGCTGGTGGCGCACCAGACGCTGGTCTATGGCCTGGTGCCGCCGGCACGTAGCCGGCTCAATGCGTTGCTGTTCACCGGCATGTTCATCGGCATGGCTGCCGGTGGTGCGCTGGGCAGCCTGGCGCTGGCGCAGTGGGGGTGGCACGGCGTGGCCTGGTTGGCGGTGGTATGTGCGGGCGGCAGCCTGCTGCTGCGTTTGAAGTAAGGGGGCGTTCGGCAGGGCTTGCAGCCCTGCACCTGCTGGAGGCAACGGCACCAGCAACGGCACCAGCAACAGCAACGGCAACGGCGGGGTTCCTGTAGGTAGGCGGGGTGGGTCCGGTTGCGGGGGACGCCGTGAATCCGTCCATGGAGGCTCGGTCGCGCCTTGCTCGTGTGCGCTGTCCTGCGCACACGGCAAGACCGGGGTTGGGCGTCCTGCCCAACCCGCCCGAGGCATGCCTCGGGCCCATGGCGCTCACGCCCCCGCAACCGGACCCACCCCGCCTTCGACAGTTTCCTGCGGTGTGTTGGAACGGCTCTTGGGGTCAGATTGATTTCGATATCTGACAGAAGTGTCGACCAAGGTCGACACCTACCAACCGCCATCGGAATCTGTCAGAGGTGGGGCGGTGTCGGAGTGCGGGGTGTCAGCCGCACGGATGCGGCTGCCAAGCTTACAGGGACGTACTTGCCGCGTCCCCGCACTCCGGCACCGGTCCGCCATCCCACGGAAAGCCCGCTTTTGCTGTTGAGGTTGCCGGCCAGCGGCCGGCACTGCCGCGGGTGCAGGGCTGCAAGCCCTGCCGAACAACCCCCTAATCGTGACCGCTGTCGTCCAGGCTGATGATGCCGCGCCTCAGCGCCTGGGTCACCGCCTGCTCGGAAATCTGCATGCGCTCGCCGATGCGCTTGTTCGACAGGCCACCGGCCACGTGCCGCAGTACCTCGGTCTCGCGCGGTGACAGGCGGTCTTCGATCACATGCGCGGCGATGCTGGCGGCCACCGCTGGAGGAATCGGCGCACGGCGGCCACCGGCCACCATGCGGATGGTGTCGACCAGTTCGTGGCGCAGCATGTCCTTCAGCAGATAAGCGCTGGCACCCGCCTGCAGGGCCCGCACCGCGCGTACATCGCCGCGGTAGGTGGTCAGCACGATGATGCGCGCACGCGGGTCCATCGCGCGGATCCGTACGATCGCTTCGACGCCATCCAGGCGTGGCATCTGCAGGTCCATCAGCACCACGTCGGGCCGCAGCTGCTGGTAGCGTGCGATGGCTTCCTCGCCATCGGCGGCTTCGCCGAGCAGGCGCAGGTCGGAATGGGCGCCCAGCAGCGCCGCCAGGCCGTCACGCAGCAACGGGTGGTCGTCGACCACCAGCACGCCGATCGGGGCAGGGGACTCAGTCATGGTTTGCTTTACTCCAGGGCCAGCGCCAACGCGATGGGCGGCGGTGATACAGGCGCCGGGCGGGAACCGCCAGCGCGACTTCGGTCCCCAGCCCGGCGCGGGTCCACAGCTGCAGTTCCGCACCGAGGCGCTGTGCACGTTCGCGCATGCCCTGCAGGCCCCAATGACCATGGCCGGCGTTCTCGTCGGCGATGCCGACGCCATCGTCGCGCACGTGCAGCAGGAAGCAACGCGTGCCGTACGAAAGCTCCACTTCGATGGCGCTGGCGTTGGCGTGGCGCAACGCGTTGCGGATGGCCTCGCGACCAATCAGGAACACTTCCTCCGCGGCATCGGCCTGTAGTGGTGGCGTCGCGCCCTCAACGGTCAGGCGCAGAGGATTGGTGCCATGCCCCGCGTACTCGGCATGCACATCGGCCAATGCCGAAGCCAGGTCGCGGCCGGCGAAAGGGCCGTCGCGCAATGCGTTGACGCGTTCGCGGCCCTCGGCCAGATTGCGCTCGGCCAGCTGCATCGCCGACTCCAGCTGGCCGCGCACTGCTTCTGGCGTCTGCGCGGACTGGCTGATTGCATGCAGGCGCAGGATCAGGCCCTGGCTACCCTGCAGCAAGGTGTCGTGCAGGTCGCGCGCGATGCGCTCGCGCTCGCCGTTGCGTTCCTGCAGGCGCGCGCGGAACAGCGCGGCGAGCTGGCCACTTCGGATGCGCACGGCCAGTACGAGCAGCGCCAGCACGGCGGCCACGCACAGCAGCTTGAACCACACGGTCTGGATGAAGGTGGGCGCGATGCGGAAGCTGCGGCTGGCCGGGACCGTGCTCCAGATGCCGTCCTCATTGGCGGCTTCCACGTCGAAGCGATAGCTTCCCGGCGCCAGGTTGGTGTAATAGGCGCGGGTGCTGCTGCCTGCGTCCTGCCAGCCGTCATCGACGCCGGAGAGTCGATAGCGATAGCGGTTGCGCTCCGGGCGGGCCAGTGAAAGCGCCACGTAGTCGATCTGCAGCTGGCTGGTGCCGGCCGGCAGGCGCAGGCCGTCCCGCAGTGGTTGCTGTTCGCTGCCATACAGCACGTCGCCGATGCGAACGCTGGGTGCCAGTGTGTTGACGTGCGAACGTTTAGTGTCCAGCCAGGCCAGGCCCTGGTTGGTCGCCAGCCACAGAAGACCGTCGTCGGCCAGGGTGGCGGTGGCGATCGGCCCGCTCTGCAGGGCAATGCCGGGCATGCCATCCACCGCATCGAACAGGCGGGGCGTCACCTGCTGCCCTGCCTGCATTGCTCGGCGCAACAGGCTGCTCTCAAGACGCACCAGGCCACGGCTGCCATTGAGCCACAGATGCCCGCCCGCATCGGCGACCATGCCGGTGATGCCTTCGAGGACGCCGGCCATGTCGGTGCGCACTGCAACGAAGGGCCCCTCGCCGATGCGTGCGGCGAGTCCGGCTTCGCCGGCTACCAGCAGCAGGTCCTGATGCTGCAGCAGGGCGGTCACCGGCCCTACCGAAAGGCCCTGCGCTGCGCCGAAGGCATCGATGGTCGTGGTGCCCATCCGGCGCACGCGACCATCGGCGTAACCGAGCAGCAGCTGGCCATGGGCGTCCAGCGCCAGGGAGGAGCAGGCCTGCTCGGGCAGGCGACTCGCCCGCTGCCATTGCTCGTCCCGGTAATGCAGCACACCGCGTTCGCCCGTGCATACCCAGGCCTGCGTCTCGTCGGGAAACAGCAGGGCGTGCAGCGGCTGCCCGGTGAACGGCGCGGGCAGCGGAATCAGCGTGGTACGGCCTTCGACAGTGCGCGCCAGATTGACCCAATCGAACTGCCAGATCGGCGCAGGTGCCTGCCGCGCTGCGGCCTGCAGCTGTGCGGCGCTGCCTTCCAGCAGGGACCGCCGCAGGTCGTAGGGCTTGAGGTCTTCACCGTAGCCGTAGACCCGTCCGTCAGTGGTGCGCACCAGCGAGCGGTAGGGATCACTGGGGCCGACCGCCAGGGTGTGCACGCTGCGCGCGCGGAAGCGGTTGAGGCCAAGATTGGTACCTACCCAGAGGTTGCCTTCGCGGTCGGCGATGATCGGCACCGCCGAGGTGGCCGTCAGGCCATGCGGTGAATCGAAGCGCTCCATGCGCACGGCTCGGGTGCCGTCGAACGTGACCCGGGCGACGCCTCCATGCGGGCTCATCGTCGCCCACAGCGCGCCGTCGGTGGTGAACTGCATGCGGGCAGCGACCAGGTCGGGCAGGCGCCTCGCCTCACGTTCGGGCCCGGTCAGCAGACCATGTGCGTTTGCCAGTGGCGAGGCGCCACGGACGCGGTCGGCCAGCCACACCTCACCCTGCGGGTTCTCCACCAGTGTTGCCATCTGCGAGACGGCGATGCCGGTATCAATGAAGGCCGCCTGGTGGGGTCCGCGCATCCATATCTTCAGATCCGCCAGTACCCAGAACGTGCCACGGCTGTCATGCAACACCCATTGCACGCGGTGTTCCGGCAGCCCGGCGGAGGCCGGCGGGGGTTGCCAGCGCCGGCCATCGAACCAGCGCAGCCCACCATTGATCGCTGCCCAGAGGCGGCCCTCGCGGTCCTGGCTGAAGTGCGGCACCACGCCGACCGGTACGCCCTGTTGCCGACCGTAGTTGTGCAGTTGGCCGCGTGCGAGTTGGCTGATGCCGGCCTGGAAGTAGCCGATCCACATTGCGTCATCGCGCCCGACTGCCAGGGTGACCATGTTGGTGGACGGGAAGCTGCTGCCCGGTGGTGGCGCCTGGCGTTCAAAACGGCGGCCGTCGAAGCGGTACAGGCCAGAACCGGTCGCCAGCCACAGCAGTCCATCACGGTCCTGCGCAATGTCCCATATATCGCCAGGCGCACCCTGGCCGACCCGCCATGCGGTGTGCTCGTAGCCGGGCAGTCCGCTGCTCAGGGCGGGGCGCTGCACGGCGAGCGCGGGCAGGGCGGTCATCAACAGCAGGCACGTCAGCAGCGCCGGTAAGCGACGCAGGAACGGGAAGGGGCGGCCACGCATGGTGCGCATTCTGGCAGGTGCGGGGCAGGCCAGGGTGACCCGAACGGGGTAGGCGGCACGCGGTCCGTTCCGATATCACGCCGGCATGCCCCGTGGAGCCCGGTCATGCAGCGCCTGTTCGTGATGTTTCCCGACCGTGGCCCGGGCCTCGGCCTGCTGTGGCTGCGGCTGTGCGTTGCGGCCGCTCTTTGCGGGCCCGATATGCCAGGCGGCTGGTGGTCGGCCTTGTACCTGCTGGCCGTAGCGATGCTCGCACTTGGTGTGCTGACACCACTGGCGGCAGTGATGGCGGCCGTGGGTCTGTCCACGCTGCCCGGGCCTTGGCCACTGGCGCTGCTGCCTCTGGCCCTGCTGGTGCTGGGGCCGGGCGCCTATTCGCTGGACGCACGGCTGTTCGGTCGCCGCGTGATCGGCCGCCGGCCTCCCCCATTCGGGTAGGTGCTGGCCTCGACCGACGGGGGTAGGGCATCGTGCAGGCGCCCCGCACCATGGGCCACCCCCTCGCGGCGACCTCGATGGCCACCGTTACTCCACAGGAATTCCCCGCTGCGTCGCTGTCACCACAGCAGGTCGCAGCATTGCAGCGTGCATTGCGCTATGTCGATGAACACCTGTCGCAGCCGCTGCGGGTGACCGAGCTGGCGGCGGCCGCCTGCGTCAGCCGCTTCCATCTGGTACGCCTGTTCCGCGCCGGTACCGGCGCCAGCCCGCTGCGCTATGTCCGCCGCCGTCGCATCGAGCGCGCGCGCCAGCTGCTGCCGTGCGCGCAGCTGCCGATGGCCTGCCTCGCCCAGCAGCTGGGCTTCTTCGACCAGAGCCATTTCGTCCGCAGCTTCCGCGCGGAGACCGGCTGCAGCCCCGGCCAGTACGTTGCCGGCGATGCCGCCCTGTTGCATCCCCTTGATCGTGTTTCCAACGGAGTCCACCCATGAGCCTTGCCACCGCCACTCCCGCCCCGGCGCTGCTGTCGCCGACCGACCACGCCCTGGTGCTGATCGACTTCCAGTCGCAGATGGCGTTCGCCACCCACACCATCGACATCTCCGCGCTGCGCAACAACGTGTCGCTGATCGGCAAGGGCGCCAAGGGCTTCAATGTACCGGTCGTGCTGACCACAGTCGCCGAAGCATCGTTCTCCGGGCCGATGTTCCCGGAACTGCCGCAGATCTTTCCGGGCCAGACGGTGTTCGATCGCACCTCGATGAACACCTGGGAAGACCAGCCTGTGATCGATGAGATCAACCGCATCGGCAAGCGCCGGCTGGTGATGGCCGGCCTGTGGACCAGCGTCTGCATCGTCGGCCCGGCGCTGTCGGCACTGGCGCAGGGCTTCGAGGTATATGTGATCACCGATGCCTGTGGTGATGTCAGCGAAGAAGCGCACGAGCGTGCGATCACCCGCATGGTGCAGGCCGGCGCGGTGCCGATGACCAGCGTGCAGTACCTGCTTGAGCTGCAGCGCGACTGGGCACGGGGTGAAACCTACGACCTGACCACCGGCATTGCCCGCGACCACGCCGGCGGCTACGGCATCGGCATCCAGTACGCCAAGCGCATGTTCGGCGCGCAGGAAGGCGGGCACTGAGCATGGTGGCTGGCCATGGCCTCGACCTGGCCCTGCTGATGCTGCGCGTGGCGGCAGGAGGCTTCCTGCTGCCGCACGCACTGGGCAAGCTGTTCGGCTGGTTCGGTGGACCGGGGCTGTCCGGCTTTGCTACCGAGCTGCGCGGTTTCGGGCTGCCGGCAGCGGCACCGTTGCCGTTGCTGCTGGCCCTGCTGCAGGTGCTGTCCGGGCTGGCCGTGCTGCTGGGATGGCAGACCCGCATCGCTGCGCTTGCGGCGGCCGCCTTCATCGGTTTCACCGTCCTGTTGGCCTTGCCCAAGGGCTGGTTCTGGATGCGCGGCGGCAGTGAGTACCCGGTGATGTGGACCACGGTACTGCTGGCCATCGCGCTGGCCGGGCCCGGCACCTGGGCGCTGGACGTCCACCGACTTCCGGGAGACCTCGCATGAGTCACGATCCACTCGATCACGGCCGCCGCAACGTGGTGCTGGCCAGCGGTGCCGCTGTTGCGCTCAGCCTGGCCGGTCGCGCCGGTGCTGCACTCGATTCCACTTCCAAGGAGCGTCGCATGAGCACGCTGGTCATCCGCAATGCCCGCATTACCACGCTCGATCCGCAGCAGCCGCATGCGCAGGCGCTGGCCGTGCAGGACGGGCGTATCGTCGCCGTTGGCAGCGACGAGGACATCATGCGTGGCTGGGGCAATGAAGCGACCCTGATCGACGCGCAGGGCCGGCGCCTGCTGCCCGGCCTCAACGACAGCCACACCCACCTGATCCGTGGTGGCCTGAACTACAACCTGGAGCTGCGCTGGGACGGCCTGCGTTCGCTGGGCGACGCCCTGGACATGCTGAAGGCCCAGGTCGACCGCACGCCCGCTCCGCAGTGGGTACGTGTGGTCGGTGGCTTCACTGCCGCGCAGTTCAACGAGAAGCGCCTGCCGACGCTGCAGGAGCTCAATGACATCGCGCCGGATACGCCGGTGTTCCTGCTGCACCTGTACGACCGCGCACTACTCAACCGTGCCGCGCTGCGCGCCTGCGGCTACACCAGGGACACGCCGGATCCGCCGGGCGGGCAGATCGTGCGTGATTCGCTGGGCAACCCGACCGGGCTGCTGCTGGCCAAACCCAATGCGTTGATCCTGTACGCCACGCTGGCCAAGGGCCCGCGCCTGCCGATCGAATACCAGGCGAACTCGACGCGCCACTTCATGCGCGAACTGAACCGGCTCGGCATCACCTCGGTGATCGACGCCGGCGGCGGCTTCCAGAACTACCCCGAGGACTACCAGGTCATCGAGCAGCTGCACCGCGATGACCAGTTGACGGTGCGCATCGCCTACAACCTGTTCACCCAGAACAAGGGCAGGGAAGTGGATGACTTCCGTGGCTGGAGCGAGATCCTGCAGCCGCGCCAGGGCGATGACCTGCTGCGCCACAACGGTGCCGGCGAGATGCTGGTGTTCTCCGCGGCTGATTTCGAGTTGTTCAACGAACCGCGACCGGAGCTGCCACCAGAACTGGAGCCGGAACTGCACGACGTGGTGAAGCTGCTGGTCGAGAAGCGTTGGCCGTTCCGCATCCACGCCACCTACGACGAGAGCATCAGCCGCATTCTCGATGTCTACGAACAGGTGAACCGTGAGGTGCCGTTCGATGGCCTGCACTGGTTCATCGACCACGCCGAGACCATCACCCCGCGCAACATCGAGCGCATCCGCGCGCTGGGTGGCGGCATCGCCGTGCAGCACCGCATGGCCTACCAGGGCGAAGCCTTCGTCGAGCGCTATGGCGTGCAGGCCGCGCGGCATACGCCGCCGGTCAGGCGCATGCTGGCCGAAGGCGTGCCGGTCGGTGCCGGTACCGACGCCACCCGCGTGGCCAGCTACAACCCATGGGTGGCGCTGTCGTGGCTGGTGACCGGGCGTACCGTCGGTGGCCTGGCCCTGTATGGCGACGAGAATCTGCTGGAGCGCGAACAGGCGCTGCGCCTGTGGACCCAGGGCAGCGCCTGGTTCTCCGGCGACGAGGCGGTGAAGGGCACCCTGAAAGCCGGCCAGCTGGCCGACTTCATCCTGCTCTCGGCCGATTTTTTCCGCGTTGACGATGCGCAGATCGCCGACATCACCAGCGTGCTGACCGTGGTCGGTGGGCGCATCGTGCATGCCGACGGCGACTATGCGGGGCTTGCGCCGCAGCTGCCGCCGGCGATGCCGGACTGGTCGCCGGTCAACCGTTTCGGTGGCTACCATGTCGGGGGCGCCGCCACCGGATTGGCCACTGCCCATCGCCACCATCACGGCGCGGCCTGCAGTACCCACGGCGTGCACGGGCATGCCGCGCAGCATGCGGCGCCCACCGATGACCTGACCGCGTTCTGGGGCGCGATGGGATGTTCGTGCTTCGCGTTCTGAGCCTGGCGCTGCTGGCCGTGCCATCGCTGGCGCTGGCCTGCGAGGGTGGCCATTGCACTGGCGCCGGCGACGGCCAATTGCGGTGGGACGCCTCGCTGCGCCTGCGTGGCCTGTACTACGACCCGACCCGGTTAGGCATCGGTGGCAGTGAAGATGGCTACGGCCTGCTGCGCGCGCTGGCCTCGGCCACCTATGCGGAGGACAGCTGGCAGGCGAAGCTGCAGCTGGGCGTGCATGCCGAGAATGGCAAGGCAGGCGGCCCAGGCCGCACCGACCGCAGCGCGCTGGACGTGCAGCAGGCGTACTGGCGCTGGCAGCGTGGCAGCTTCCACCTGCAACTGGGCCGGCAGGAAGCCGGCTATGGCAGCTCGCGGCTGCTGTCGGTGCGCGATGGGCCGAATATCCGCCTGGCCTTCGATGGTGCGCGCCTGGGTTGGAAGGGCCGCCTCGGCACGCTTGACCTGATGGCGCTGCGGCCGGTGCAGAACCGGCCGGGAGCCTTCGATGATCATGGCGAACACGGTGCCCACCTGTGGGGTGCCTATGCCACCACGGCACGCGGGCAGGGCGCAGGACAGTGGGATCTGTACCTGCTCGACTATCGCCGCGAAGGTGCGCGCTTCTCGGCGGGTTCCGGCACCGAGCGCCGGCAGACCGTGGGCGCGCGCTGGTTTGGCCAGGCCGGTGCACTGGACTGGAACAGCGAGCTGGTGGCGCAGGGCGGCGACCTGCGCACGGCCTCGGGCAATCTCGATATCCGCGCCTGGACGCTCGCTACCGATACAGGGTGGCGCTGGACGGACCTGCAGCTGCAACCGCGGTTGGGGCTGAAGGCGGACATCGCCAGTGGCGATGGCAATCTGCGCGATGGGCGGCTGGGCACGTTCAACGCGCTGTTCCCGAAGTCGGCCTACTTCAGCGAGGCCAGCCTTCTGGCCCCGGCCAACCTGATGGACGTCCAGCCGACCCTGACCCTCCGCCTGCACGACGCGGTGACGACGGAGCTGGGCGTACAGATGGCCTGGAAGCATCGTCGTGCCGATGCGGTGTACACCACGCCGGCACCCCTGGTGGCCTTGCCCGGCACGGCCGGAGGTGCACGCCGGATAGGCACCCAATACAAATCCGAAACCCGCTGGCAGGCCAGCGAACACTGGCAATGGCAGCTGCAGCTGGCCTGGGTCGATGCGGGTCCTGCGCTGAAGCAGGCCGGTGGCCAGGACACGCTGTTTGCCTCGATCGTTGGAGCATGGCAATGGTGAACGCAACCGCGTCGCATCCCCCCGCACCGGCCGCAGGTGCCTGGTCCCCGCTGAAGATCAGGATGTTCCGCTCGATCTGGCTGGCGATCCTGGCCAGCAACATCGGCACCTGGGTCAACGACGTGGCCGCCGCCTGGGTGATGGCCGAACGTACCGGCTCACCGTTGATGGTGGCCCTGGTGCAGTCGGCCACCACCGTGCCGATCGTGCTGCTGGCACTGGCCGCCGGAACGCTGGCCGACATCGTCGATCGCCGCAGGTACCTGCTGGCGACCCAGGGCTGGATGCTGCTGGTCGCGGCAGCGATGGCGGCGCTGACTGCGATGGACATGCTGACCCCGCAGCTGCTGGTGCTGCTGACCTTCTGCATGGGGTGCGGTGCAGCGATGGCGATGCCGGCGCAGGCCGCGATCGTGTCTGAACTGGTGCCGCAACCGATGCTGGCTTCGGCAGTGGCGCTGAACTCGATCGGCATCAACATCGCCCGCTCGATCGGCCCGGCTATCGGCGGTGTGATCGTGGCGCAGCTGGGTGCGGTCTGGGCGTTCGGCTTCAACGCCATCACTTTCGCCGCGATGCTGTTCGTGGTGTGGGGCTGGAAGCGCGACCCGAAGCAGTCGAGCCTGCCGCCGGAGGGTTTTGGCGCAGGGCTGAAGGCGGGCCTGCGTTATGCCAGCCGTGCCGGACGCCTGCAGGCCGTGCTGATCAAGTCGGTCGGCTTCTTTTTCTTTGCCGCGGCGATGAACGCGTTGCTGCCGGTGGTGGTGCGTGGGCAGATGCACGGTGGGGCCGGGCAGTACGGCATGCTGCTGGGCTGCATCGGTATCGGTGCAGTGGGCGGTGCCTTGCTGCTGCCGAAGCTGCGCGCGCAGATGGATCGCGACCTGCTGGTGCTGCTGGCCACGCTCTCACTTGCGCTGAGCCTGGTCGGGCTGGCGCTGACCCGCAGCTGGTACGTGCTGCCATTGGTGATGCTGATCAACGGTTTTGCCTGGATCACCGTGCTGTCGTCACTTCAGATTGCCGCCCAGACCGCGGTACCAGCGTGGGTACGCGCGCGTGCACTGGCGCTGTACATCATGGTGTTCTCCGCCGGCATGGCGGCCGGTGGCCTGAGCTGGGGTGCGCTGGCTCAGCGTACCTCGCCGGAGCTGGCGTTGCTGGTGGCTGCCGCAGGTGCGGTGATCGGCGGATTGCTGGTGTGGCGCGTGCGCATCGCCGGTACCGAAGACCTGAACCTGCGTCCGGCCGGGCACTGGCCGGCACCAGAGCTGTCGGTGCCGGTGTCGAACGATCGCGGCCCGGTGCTGGTTACCATCGAGTACCGTATCGACGACGCTGATCGTGCCGCGTTCCAGGCGCAGATGCGCGCGCTGGGCACGATCCGCCGCCGCGATGGGGCCGTGGTCTGGGGCGTGGTCGAGGATGTGGCCAGCCCGGGCATCCACCTGGAGTATTTCGTGACCCCGTCGTGGCTGGAGCACCTGCGCCAGCACGAGCGCATCACCGCCGACGACAAGGCGATCCAGGAAGTGCTGCGGGAACTGCATCGCGGTGAGCGCGCACCGGTGGTACGCCACTTCGTGGGTGGGCATGACCCGCTGCCTGCCGCCGTGCCGCATCACCACACCGACATCTGACCCGCAGGTGGTAG
>NZ_JAOCEW010000045.1:0-37700 GCF_029841665.1 Stenotrophomonas sp. GD03819 | reverse complement strand
GGCCGCATCGGGTTACGTTGCCGGGGTGAACAGCAGGTCCTGGAAATCGAAGCTGAAATCGGTCAGGTCGGAGATCGACTGCATGCGCACCTCGCGTACCTTGCCGTCCGGGTCCAGGCTGAAGTTCACGAACGCGTCGGCGTTGAGCGAACGGTCGTCCCAGCGCACGATGAAGGTGTCGTGCTGCCAGTGCTCCAGGCGCCCGCTCAGCTGCGCGGTCTTCATGAAGCGCAGGCGCAGGCCCTTGCCCTCGGCACTGATCTGCATGTCGCCATACCAGCGGTCACGGAAGGTGCCGGTGTAGCCGGCCAGTGCCAGCGACGGCTTGCTGCCCTTGTCGCGCGCGCTCTGGTGCTTGGCCCAGGCTTCGTCGGCCTTGTCTTGGCCCTTGGCCACGGCCTTGGCATAGGCGTCCACCCAGTCGTGCTTCCCGCCGCCCAGATAGGCATCGAGCACGCTCAGGGTGATCGCATTGAACGCCGCGCCCACTTCCTGGTTGGTCAGCACCACCACGCCCAGCTTCTCGCCCGGCACCAGGGTCAGCCGCGAGACCATGCCCGGCCAGCCACCGGTGTGCCAGACCAGCTTCTGCCCACGGTAATCGCTCAGGCTCCAGCCTTCGCCATAGCCGGCGAAATTGGCTCGCGCCGGTGCCAGCTCCGACACGCTCGGCGCCGGGATCGACTGCGGGGTGATCATCCGCCACATCTGCTGCTGGCTCTTTTCACTGAACAGCGGCGTGCCATCGGCCAGTTTGCCTTCGGCCAGCTGCACCTTCATCCAGCGCGCCATGTCATGCGCGCTGGAATAGATGCCACCGGCGCCGGCGTTGTTCGACCAGGTCAGCGGCGCAACGGTGCGCAGGTCCTTGAAATCGTACTTGGCGTGGCCGACCGCGGCCTTGTCGCCGGGCTTCAGGTGATCGGCGTTGTAGCGCGTGCCGGCCATGCCCACCTTGTCGAAGATGCGGGTCTGCAGGAACTGCTGGTAACTCATGCCAGAGACATGCTCGATCACCTGCTGGGCGACCGCGTACAGGATGTTGTCGTAGGCATAGCTTTCGCGGAAACCGCCCTTCAGCGGCACTCTGCCCAACCGCTCCACCACTTCGGCATTGCTGTAGGACGTGGTCGGCCAGAACAGCAGGTCACCAGCGCCCAGGCTCAGGCCACTGCGGTGGGACAGCAGGTCACGGATCGTCATCTGCCCGGTCACGAACGGGTCGGACATGCGGAACGACGGCAGGTGGTCGATCACCTTGTCGTCCATCTTCAGCTTGCCGTCCTCGGCCAACAGGTTCAGCGAGGTGGCGGTGAACGCCTTGGTGTTGGAAGCAATGGCGAACAGCGTATCGGCCTGCACCGGTTCCGGCTTGCCCTGCTCGCGCACGCCCCAGCCGCGCTCCAGCACCACCTCGCCATCCTTGACCACCGCCACGGCAATGCCGGGCACGTCGAACTGCGCGCGCACGCGCTCGACGGTCGCATCCAGGTCCTGCAGCTGCGCCGGGGTGGCAGCACTCGCCATGGTCGTGCACGCCAGCAGCACGGCTCCTCCAATCCAGGGTTTCATCCAGCACGATCTCCGAACAGGGGTGGCGGCCATGTGCAGGCCGTCACCGGGGTTTCGCGGGATGGTAACGTTCTGCGGCGCACCCTGCCCTGTGCCATAGGAGGGGTGTCATGGGCGGGAACGGCCAACCGAGCAACGGCTCCACCATCATTCCGTGCCTGCGCTATCGCGACGCGCAGGCCGCCATCGACTGGCTGCAGCGCGCCTTCGGCTTCCATGCCCAGGCTGTCTACGCCGATGGCGATACGGTGTTCCATGCGCAGCTGACCTTCGGCAGCGGCATGATCATGCTCGGCTCGGCCGACAGGGAAAGCGCCTGGAGCCAGCATGCCGCGATGCCGGACGAGGTGGGCGGCCGCCAGACCCAGAGTGCCTGCGTGATCGTCACCGATGCCGACGCCCATTACGCCCGGGCCAAGGCCGCAGGCGCCCGCATCGTCATCGACATCGCCGACCAGGACTACGGCGGCCGTGGCTATGCCTGCGCCGATCCGGAAGGCTACCTGTGGTGGTTCGGCAGCTACGATCCGTGGCGCGCGGACCACGACCAGTGACCGCCGCAGCGATCCGCTGCGGCATCGGCGGCTGGGTGTTTCCCGAATGGCGCGGCGGCGTTTTCTACCCCGTGGGCCTGCCGCAGCGTGAAGAACTGGCCCATGCCAGCCGTGCCCTGCGCTGCATCGAAATCAACGGCACCTTCTACCGCACGCCCACCGCAGCACAGTGCGCGCAGTGGGCCGCGCAGACGCCGGAAGGCTTCCGCTTTGCGATGAAGGCACCACGCTACCTGGTGCAGCGCCGCGACCTGTCCAGCACGGTGGAGGCAGCCGCGCCCTTCCTGCAGGCCGCACTCGCACTCGGCGACCGGCTGGGCCCCCTGCTGTGGCAGTTCGATCCGCGGCATCCGGCCGACGCCGAAGCGCTGGAACGGCTGATGGCGCAGCTGCCCAAGCAGCTGGGCGGCGTGCCGCTGCAGCATGCCCTGGAAGTCCGCAATGCCGAGGCGCATGGCCCGGCATTGGTTACCGCCGCACGCGCGCATGGCGTGGCCGTGGTGATCGAGGACAGCGACGATGCGCCCCTGCACGGCGATGTCAGCGCCGGCTTCGTCTACGCACGGATCAAGCGCAGCCAAGCCCGCTTGAAGGAGGGCCTGCTGGCGCCCATGCAGCAGCGCTGGGCCGAACGGGCCAGGCGCTGGTCGCGCGGCGAGCCGGTGGACGACCTGCCCTGCCTGGCAGGGCCCGCCCCTGAAAGCCCGCGCGAGGTCTACCTCCTGTGCATCGGCGCAGGCAAGGCGCGCAACCCGGCGGCAGCGATGGCGCTGCAGCGGCAGGTTGACCAGAGCAGTCATTCCACACGCGGGTAGCGCTGCGACGTTCGCCTTGCCTCACAATAGGCAGATGAGCACACCCGACACCCGCAAAGCGCTGTGGCAGATCCATTTCTGTGTCCTGCTGTGGGGCATCACCGCCATCCTCGGCAAGCTGATCACCCTGCCCGCATTGCCGCTGGTATGGTGGCGCATGCTGCTGGTGACGGCGATGCTGGCCCTGCTGCCACGGGTCTGGCGCGGGCTGCGCACCCTGCCCCTGCGGCTGGTGTCCGGCTACGCCGGCATCGGCGCGCTGGTCGCCCTGCACTGGCTGACGTTCTACGGCGCGGTGAAGCTGGCCAACGCCTCGGTGGCTGCCACCTGCATCGCGCTGGCGCCGGTGTTCACCTCGATCATCGAGCCGTGGGTGGCCAAGCGGCCGTTCCAGCTGCGTGAACTGGCGTTCGGCCTGGCGGTGCTGCCGGGTGTTGCACTGGTGGTCGGTGGCGTGCCCGATGGCATGCGCCTCGGTGTGTTGATCGGCGCGATCTCGGCGCTGCTGGTGGCAGTGTTCGGCTCGCTCAACAAGCGCATGGTCAGCCACGCCGATCCCCTGACGGTCACCGCACTGGAGCTGGGCGCGGGCACCCTCACCCTGACCCTGCTGGCACCGCTGATGCCCTACCTGCTGCCGGCGTTGGCCAGCCCGCTGTGGGTGGTTCCGGACCTGCACGACGGCATCCTGCTGCTGGTACTGGCGGGGTTCTGCACGCTGTTGCCGTTCGCCCTGGCCCTGGTCGCGCTGCGCCACCTGAGCGCCTACACGGTGCAGCTGGTGACCAACCTGGAACCGGTCTATGCGGTGGTGCTGGCGGTGGTGCTGCTGCGCGAGCAGCACGAGGTCACCCCGTGGTTCTACCTGGGCGTGGCAATCATCGTCGGCGCGGTGTTCCTGCATCCGCTGCTGAACCGCCGCAAGCCGGTGCAGCATCCGGAAATCCTTGGCACGGCCGAGGCACGCAACATCGCCGATTGAGCGCGTCCACGCAGGGCGTGGATGGCCGTATCAACGCTGCGGCCAGTGCCATGCCGGCGCATCCAGCAGGCCCTGCCCGCTCAGCAGCGTGCGGCCCTGTTCCTTGTGCAGGTGCAGCGAATGACAGCCGGGCGCTTGCTCCAGTGCTGCGATCAACCGGCTGGCGTGTGACACCACCCACACCTGGCTGCGCGCACTGGCCGCGATGATCAGCCGCGCCAGCGCCGGCAGCAGGTCCGGATGCAGGCTGGTCTCCGGCTCGTTGAGCACCAGCAGCGGCGGCGGGCGTGGCGTGTGTAGCGCAGCAGCCAGCAGCAGGAAGCGCAGCGTACCGTCGGACAGTTCGGCCATCGACAACGGCCGCAGCAACCCCGGCTGGTGGAAGCGCAGGGCCAGTCGACCGTCCAGCTCTTCGAAGCCGACCGTGGCGCCGGGGAACGCATCGTCGACGCTGCGTGCCAACGCGACCGGATCTCCGATTTCGAGAATGGTCACCCAGGCTGCCGCCAGATCCCGGCCGTCGTGATGCAGCACCGGCGTGCGCGTGGCCATCGCCGGTTGTCGCGCCGGGGCATCGGCATCGCTGCGGAAATGGTCGTAGAAGCGCCAGCGACGGATGTACTCACGCAAGGCGATGGTTTCCGGCATGCGCTGCGGATCGCCGACCTGGGTGAACAGGCTATCGAACAGCGACAACCGGTCATCCACGAGATCCCAGCCGCGCGCATGACGTTGCCGCACCATTGCCCCACGGCGATCAACCAGCAGGTTGGCGCTGCGCAGGAACGGCCCGGCCCAGATCGCCTCCACCTTGATCTGCGGATCCAGCGCAAACGCCGAATGGCTGGGCGGCGGGTAGCCCAGGTCGATGGCATAGCCGAATTCGTCGGTGGTGAAGCCGAGCTTCAATCCCACCGATGCCTGCCGAGGGCCACCCTGCAGCGGGATCTCGCCGGCCGCGACCCGGCGATCGATGGATTCGGGGCCGGCCCACAGCGCCGAACCCAGCCCCCCTTCGCGGGCCAGCACCGCTGCAACGCCGCCCTGTGCGGTCTCCGCCAGCAGGCGCAGCGCGCGGTACAGGCTGGACTTGCCACTGCCGTTGTCACCGGTCACCACGTTCAACTGCTGCAGCGGCAGGACCAGCCCGTGCAGCGAACGATAGTGGGCGATGGCCAGGGTCTGCAGCATGGTCGGCGTCCGTGGGAACAGGAACGGCATATTCGCCGGGCACAATCGCACAGGCAGCGACACGGCGTTATCCCATCGGCAAAATCATCCACGCATGGCGTGGACCTACTGCATGCAGGGCTCAGCCCGCCCGTTCCACCCGGTTGCGACCGTTGCCCTTGGCCCGGTACAGCGCCTTGTCGGCGCGCGCCAGCATGTCATCCACGCTTTCACCTGCCTGGTGCTGGGCAACGCCGATGCTGATCGTGACCGGGAAACCCAGCGGAAGGTCTGCCACGGCCAGGCGCAGGAACTCGCATTGCAGTTCGGCCGTGTGCAGATCGGTGCCCGGCATCACCGCCACGAACTCCTCGCCGCCATAGCGCGCGGCCATGCCACGGCCGGCAAAGTGCGAGCGCAGCAGCACGCCCAGCTCGGCCAGCACCCGGTCGCCGGTGGCGTGGCCCTGGAAATCGTTGATGTGCTTGAAGTGATCGATGTCCAGCAAGGCCACGCAGGCCAGTCCCGGCTGCCCATCGATCTCCGCCACCGCCTCTTCCAGTGCCGCCGCCATCGCGCGGCGGTTCGGCAGTCCGGTCAACGCATCGGTGCGGCTCTGCTCGGCCAGGTCGGCATTCTGCGCCAGCAGCACGTCCTGGTACTCCGACAGCAGGCGCTCGTAGTCATCGCGTTCCAGCATGTGCTTCTGGATGTCGAGCGCGAAACGGCGCAGCTCCATCACCAGCATCACCTGCCGTGACAGAGCGGCCAGTGCCTCGGCCTTGTCGCTGGGCAGGTGCTGCGGATGTGCATCGAACACGCACAACGTACCCAGTGGCAGGCCATCGGAACTGATCAGTGGCGCACCGGCGTAGAAGCGGATGTGCGGGTCACCGGTCACCACCGGGTTGTCGTGGAAGCGGATGTCCTGCAACGCGTCCTCGACCACCATGATTTCCTGCGGCTGCAGGATGGCATGGCCACACATCGATTCGCTGCGCAGGTTCTCCGCCGCGTCGATGCCCTGGATCGACTTGAACCACTGCCGCTCGACATCGATCAGGGTCACCGCCGCCATCGAGGTACCGCAGACCGCCTTGGCGATCGCCACCAGGTCGTCGAATGACTTCTCGCGCTGCGAATCAAGGATCCGGTAGCGGTACAGCGCCTCGAGCCGAAGCGCTTCGTTGGCAGGCTTGTCGGGCTTGATCATGCAGCGTCACATTCCGGCAGGTCACTGCGGAGTCTAGCCGATGTAGAGCCGAGCCCATGCTCGGCTGCACCCGGACAAAAGGGCAGCCGAGCAGGGCCCGGCTCTACAGAGGCCGTTTACCAGTCCAGCTGCTTCGGCAACAGGCCCTGCAGCTCCTGCTCGGTCAGGTTGCGCCACTGGCCCGGCTTCAACGCGCCGATCTTGATGTTGTCGATGCGCACGCGGCGCAGCTGGGTCACGCGATAGCCGAATTCGGCGGCCATCAGGCGGATCTGCCGGTTCAGGCCCTGCTGCAGGGTGATGCGGAAACCGAACTTGGCGATGCGCGAGGTCTTGCACGGCAACGTCATCTGGTCGTGGATGCGCACACCGCGCGCCATGCCGCGCAGGAACTCATCGGTAACCGGCTTGTTCACCGCCACCAGGTACTCCTTCTGGTGGCCGTTCTCGGCACGCAGGATCTGGTTGACGATGTCGCCGTTGCTGGTCATCAGGATCAGGCCTTCGGATTCCTTGTCCAGGCGCCCGATCGGGAAGATGCGCTGCTCGTGGCCGACGAAATCGACGATGTTGCCCTTGACCGAGGTTTCGGTCGTGCAGGTGACACCCACCGGCTTGTTCAGCGCGATGTAGACATGGCGGCGTGCGCCGGGCTTGCGGGCCACGCGCGCGCGCAGTGGCTGGCCGTCGACCAGCACCTGGTCTTCGTCGCCCACCACCGCGCCAGTGCCGGCCGGATGGCCGTTGACGGTGACCCGGCGGGCGGCGATCAGGCGATCGGCCTCGCGGCGGGAGCAGAAGCCGGTGTCGGCGATATGTTTGTTGAGTCGGGTGGTCATCGCCCTATTATCCGGTATCGCCGCCCGCAGCGCTTCATGCCAGGCCGGGCGGATCGAGCTCTTCGCCGTCGAACACCCGGTTCCGGCCCGCCCGCTTGGCCACGTACATGGCATGGTCGGCCCGCCGCAGCAACCCGGCCAGATCGTCCTCGCCCGGCCGCCACTGCGCCAGGCCGATGCTGGCGGTCACTTCCAGCCCCGGCACCTGCAGGGCCTGCCCGGCCTCGGTGATGCGCTGGCGCAGGCGGTCCAGCCGCGCCGATGCCGCCTCGCGCGGCATGCCGGGCATCAGCAGCAGGAACTCCTCGCCGCCCATCCGCACCACTTCGTCCTGGCTGCGCACCGCAGCGCGCAGCGCGCGTGCCACCGCCACCAGTACCTGGTCGCCCACGGCATGGCCGTGGCGGTCGTTGATGTCCTTGAACAGGTCGATGTCGAGGAAGCCGATCACCAGCGGGCCACGCTCACGGTCGACCTGTGCCAGGTGACGGGCCAGCTGCTGCAGGCCGGCGCGGCGATTCGGCAGTCCGGTCAGGCCGTCGGTTTCGGCCAGCTGACGCAGTTCATCGCGCTGCTGGCGCAGTCGGCCTAGCCGCTGGTTCATGGCATAGGCGGCCATCATCAGCAGCCAGGTCACCGCCAGCTGCAGTGCTTCGACCCGGTACTCCAACAACCATTCCGCACGGCAGGCATCGGCGATGATCAGGACCAGCATGGGTGCCAATGCGGCCAGTCCTGCCTGCGACCAACGGTCGCCACGCCAACGTGCCCATACGCCCATCAGCAACGCCAGGCCACACCCCAGCAGATAGGTCACCTGCAGGCCCTGCGCGACCCAGGCCAGCTGTTCCCAGCGCAGCCACGGCACCAGGACGGCCAGCGCCACCAGGCCCCACAGCACGGTCGCCTGCAGCGGCCGCGACCGTGGCCATACGCGGTCACCGCCGTTCAGCCGCCACAGTGCCGGCAGTACCAGCGCCTGCGTGGCGGCGGTCAGCGAGAGCAGCCACCAGGCCCCACGCTCCCCCACCGGCAGCCACGGTTCCGGGTAGCCGCTGAGGCCACCGAGGATCGCCTGCCACAGCACCAGTACCGTGGTGCCGGCGACGTAAACCAGGAAGCTGCGATCGCGCGTGGTCAGGAAGGCCATCAACGCCGACAGCGCCAGCGCGATCGCCACGGCGATGCAGGCAGCACGCATCAGCAGGCGGGCGGTGTCGTTCTGCTGCACCGGGCTGGGCGCGCCCAGCCGCAGGGTCGGTACCCAACGTGTCTTCAGCGGTGTCTGCCAGGAAACCAGGAACGGCTCATGGCTGCCGGCCGGCGGTACGGCCACCAGGCCGATGCCTGCACGGAAGCGCGAATCACGGGTGCGGGCGTCGTGCATGTTGCCGCAGATTTCGCGGTCACCGTGCTGTACCCGCACTTCGCCGGCAAAGACATTGAACACGTCCAGCGCCTGTGGCTGGCCCGACCAGCCTTCCCGCGGAGCCGGCACCAGCACCTGCTGGCGCGGGCCCGACAGCATGTGCGGCGTGCACGCACGATGCGGGGTGGGCTCATCGGTGGCGCCACCGACCAGCAGGTAATCGCGCCCCGATTCCACCGCTGCGGCCTGCAGCGGCCACGGCGTCGCCAACCACGCCAGCAGTACGACCAGCACCGCTCCCGTTCCGTACTGCCACTGCCTGCCGCCCACGCCACATCCTGTTGTTGCTTACGCCCGCGCCCACTGCGCGTCGCCCCTGGCCGGCATTATCGCAGCCGGACGTACGCCGCACGTGTAGACCAAAGTCGCCGCCACGCCGTTCAGCCAGCCCCCGGCGGCCCCTTCACCGCGACCAGCCGCACCGGGCGCAGATCGGCCAGGGTCAGCCGCTCCAGCGGCTGCGGGCGTTCGATGGCATAGCCCTGCAGGCCCTGCACGCCAAGCCGGGTCAGCGCACCGGCAACCTCGGCGGTCTCCACCCACTCGGCCACCACTTCCATCTGCAGCTCGCGCCCGAGCTCGCTGATCGCGCGAACTGTGGCGTGGCTGACTGGATCAGTATCCATGTCCCGCACGAAGGCGCCGTCGATCTTCAGGATGTCCGCAGGCAACTGGCGCAGATAGCCGAAAGAAGACAGGCCGGAGCCGAAGTCATCCAGTGCCATCCGGCAGCCCCGCGCCTTGACCGCATCGATGAATGCACGGGCCTGGGTGAGGTTGCTGATCGCCGCAGTCTCGGTGATCTCGAAGCACAGCTTGGAGGCCAGCGCGCGGTTGCGCTCGAGCAGGTCGCAGACGAAGGCGAGGAAGCCGGGCTCGGCGATCGACTGCGCCGAGACGTTGACGTTGCACAGGCCCAGCTGGCGCACGTGTGCCGGGCACACCTGCAGGTGGCGGAACAGCAGCCCGAGCACGTGACGATCCAGCGCCACCGCCATGCCATAGCGCTCCACTGCCGGCATGAACTGTCCGGGCAGGTGCAGGCTGCCGTCGGTACCGCGCATGCGCACCAGCACTTCGTAGTGCAGGTAGGTCGGATCGCCCACGCGGGCGATGCGTTGCGCATACAGCAGCATGCGGTTCTCGGCCATCGCCAGGCTGACGCCCTGCAACCGCTCGGCTTCCCGGCGGCGCTCCTCCAGCGCCATGCGGTTCTCATTGAAACAGTGCACCCGGTTGCGACCGGCCTGCTTGGCGGCATAGCAGGCGCTGTCGGCAGCACTCATGAGCCAGTTCGCATCGGGGGCGTCGGCGCTGACTTCAACCACACCGATGCTGCAGCTCAGCTGCGGGCTGCCCTCGCTGATCGGGAACGTGGCCTGGCCCAGGTTGCGGATCACCCGCTGCAGCACCCGCTTGGCCTCGTCCTGCCCGGCATGGGCGAGGAACACGGCGAACTCGTCGGCGCCCAGGCGGCCGACCCAGTCACCGTCACGCACTGCAGCCACCAGATAGTCGGCGAAACTGCGCAGCATCTGGTCACCGGCGGCGTGGCCGAAGCTGTCGTTGACCAGCTTGAAGTGGTCCAGGTTGATGTAGCACAGCGCATGCGTGCCGCCGTCGCTGCGCACCTGCAGCAGCGAACGTTCCAGCAGCCGCTCGATCTCGCGCCGGTTGATCAGGCCGGTCAGCGGATCGTGGCTGGCGTGGTGTTCGATCTCGCGCGCCAGGGCATGGTTCTGGCTGACATCCTCGATGATCGCAAACACCGACAGGCCACCTCCCGCGCTGCGCACGCCGGTGCCACTCCAGCGCCCCCACACCAGGCTGCCATCGCGGCGGCAGAAGCGCAGCTCACTCGGCCGCAGCTGCCGGTCCCAGTCAATGCGGCCGACGCCATCGATGACCAGTTCGCCTTCCATCAGCAGATCACCGAGCGACATCTGCAGCAGCACGTCGCGTCGGTAGTCGAGGATATCGGCCATCGCCTGGTTGGCTTCGATCACCTTGCCGTCGGTGTCGAGCTTGAGCATGCCGACATTGGCCTGGTAGAAGGCCGCACGGAAGCGGCTTTCGTGCTCGGTCAGGTCCTTGCCGACGCGGCGCGCCAGCGCGACAGCCATCAGGCTGATCGCCAGCACCGACAGCCCACCGACCACAAGCGTGGCGATCCGCACCATCGTGGCCATGCGCAGCAACGCCTGGGAAAATGCCTGTGCCTGCACCTGCAACCGCCGGTCCAGATCACGCAGCTGCTGCAGGTACCGGTCGCGGTCCGCCACTGGCAGCGCCCCCTGGGCATGCCCCGACTGCAGCTCGGCGACCAGCCGCTGCACGGCCAACAGGTCATCATCGGTCTGTCGCCACAGCGTGCTTGCTTCCCGGAATGCACCGATGTCGCGTGCATAGCGGAACGAGAACACCAGGCGCGGAATATCGGCGCGCGCGTTGCCGCCCTGCAGGAAGCCCTGCCTGGCCTTCTCCTCGTCCGGTACCGCCTGTTCCAGCGCCAGCCGGGCCTGCAGATCCCCCAACGGAATCCGCAGCGCCTGGCGCGCGTCGTCCAGGTCCTGGGCATCACCGCGCGCCAGATAGCGGCTGAGTGCGGCGGTCGCATCCTGCTGACCACGCGACCAGTAGCCCTGGCCGGCGATCCATGCGGTGGAGGCCGCCTGCAGCTCCTGGATCAAGGCGGACAGCGCGACCAACCCGATCGCCATGCCCGTCAACAACGCAAAGCGCAATCCCAGGCCACGGGTCATCGGCACCCGCCGGCTCTGCTGGTCCGTGCCACTTCTACCCATCCCGGATCCCCCCGAATGTGCTGCGGTGACAACCTCCCTTGGAACCGGCCCAGCCTATGACCGGCAATGTGTGGGCCATGCGAAAAAGGGGACGGAGGGGATTAAGTCGTTTTCGGCATAAGCGCGCGGCCTGCCATTTACGACTTAATCCCCTCCGTCCCCTTTTCCTGTACGCCAGCCCGGAGGCTGGCGTTGATCAGGACGGCTGCGGGTGCGGCCTAGAAGCTGCGCGGGCCGCGCGGCTTGAAGCCATCACGACGCGGCGGGCGGCTGTCGCGGTCACCGCCGCGGTCGCCACCATGGCCACCTGGACCACCCGGGCCGCCACGACGCGGGCCACCCGGGCCGCCCGGACCACGCTTGTCGAAGCGCGGCTTGAACGGACGCGGGGCCGGGTTGGTGTCTTCACCCGGGGCCAGCGCACGCATCTGCAGCTGCTGGCCGGACACCCACACTTTCTGCAGGTGCGACAGCACGTCCGGTGGCATCTGCGCCGGCAGGTCCAGCAGCGAGAAGTCGTCGTGGATGTCGATGCGGCCGATGAAGCGGCTTTCCAGTCCGGCTTCGTTGGCAATGGCGCCGACGATGTTGGCCGGCTTCACGCCATGCTGGTGGCCCACCGAAATGCGGTAGGTCTCCATGCCCTGCTCCGGTGCACCACGCGGCGGAACCTCGCGGCGCGGACGCTGCTCGAAACCACCTTCGGCGTCGTCACGACGCGGGCCACGCTCGAAGCGCGGACCACGCTCGTTGCGGTCGAATCGATCGCCACGCTCCGGACGGTCGCCACGCTCGAAGCGCTCGCGCGGCGCGCGCTCTTCACGCGGGGCGCGCACCGGCGGCTGCAGCAGGAACGGGGTGTCACCCTGCAGCAGCTTTGCCAGCGCGGCGGCGATCTCGATGGCGGGCACGTTCTGCTCTTTCTCGAAGCGCTCCAGCAGCTGGCGGTAGAAGTCCAGGCCACCGGCGCCGAGGGTTTCGCTGATGCGCGAGGTGAACTTGTTGATGCGGGTGTCGTTGACCGCCTCCACGCTCGGCAGCTGCATCTCTTCGATCGGCTGGCGGGTAGCGCGCTCGATCTGGCGCAGCATGCCCTTCTCGCGCGGGGTGGCGAACAGGATCGCCTCGCCGCTGCGGCCGGCACGGCCGGTACGGCCGATGCGGTGCACGTAGCTTTCGGTGTCGTACGGGATGTCGTAGTTCAGCACGTGGCTGATGCGCTCCACGTCCAGGCCACGGGCGGCCACGTCGGTGGCCACCAGGATGTCCAGCTTGCCTTCCTTCAGCATGGCGATGGTGCGCTCACGCTGGGCCTGCTGCATGTCACCGTTGATGGCGGCAGCGGCTAGGCCACGGGCCTGCAGCTTGCTGGCCAGTTCTTCGGTGCCGGCCTTGGTACGCGCGAAGATGATCATCGCGTCGAACGGCTCGACTTCCAGGATGCGGGTCAGCGCATCCAGCTTGTGCATGCCGCTCACCCACCAGTAACGCTGGCGGATGTTGGCCGAGGTGGTGGTCTTGGCCGCGATGGTCACTTCCACCGGGTCCTGCAGGTAGGTCTGCGCGATGCGGCGGATCTGCGGCGGCATGGTGGCCGAGAACAGGGCCACCTGGCGCTGCTCCGGCAGCTTCTTCAGCACGGCTTCGACGTCGTCGATGAAGCCCATGCGCAGCATTTCATCAGCTTCGTCCAGCACCAGGGTCTTCAGCTCGGACAGGTCCAGGGTGCTGCGGTCCAGGTGGTCGATCACGCGGCCGGGGGTACCGACCACGATGTGCACGCCACGGCGCAGGGCCGACAGCTGCTGGCCGTACGGCTGGCCGCCGTACACCGGCAGCACGCGGAAGCCCGGGATCTTCGACGAATAGGACTGGAACGCCTCGGCAACCTGGATGGCCAGCTCGCGGGTCGGTGCCAGGATCAGGGCCTGCGGCTTGATCTGCTGCAGGTCGATGTTGGACAGTACCGGCAGCGCGAACGCGGCGGTCTTGCCGGTGCCGGTCTGGGCCTGGCCCAGCACGTCGCGGCCTTCCAGCATCGCCGGGATGGTGGCGGCCTGGATCGGCGACGGGGTTTCGTAGCCGATGGCGGTGACCGCCTGCATCACGGGCTCGGACAGGCCGAGCTGCGCAAACTGCAGCGGCGCTTGGGAATCTTGGGACATGGGGAACTCCGAAGACACTGCCGTCTTCCTGGCAGTGCGATAAAAAAGGTGATGGTCCGCGCTTTGGGCGCCCTTCTTATCGCGTGCCCTGGCGCTGCTCGGTTGGAGGAGATTTCACTCGCTCAGAGCGGAATCATACCGCATTGATCCTGAACAAGGTGTACAGCTTGCCATGCGCGTGTCGTCATGCCCCGTGCTGGCGCACAATACGCGCCCTCTTCCCCGGCCCGGCCGCTGGCCCGCGCCCCTTCCCAGGAAACCCGCTCCATGCAGATTCTCGAATTCGACCTCGACGGTGACTACGTCGAACTCAAGCAGTTGCTGAAGCTGGCCGACCTGGTCACCAGCGGCGGCGAAGCCAAGATGGTCATCGGTGACGGCCAGGTGCGGGTCGATGGCGAAGTCGAACTGCGCAAGGCCTGCAAGATCCGCGCAGGCCAGGTGGTCGAATTCGCCGACAGCCAGATCCGGGTGCTGGCTGCCGGCTGATCTGAAGCTGTTCAGGCCACGCGCTGGGTCAGGTGCGAGGCAATCAGCTGCCTGAACGGTGCTACGCCCTGCGCCAGGCGCAGGCCGGCCGCCCGCAGCAGGCGCGCCGGACGGCGATCGTCGGTGTACAGGCTGGCGATCGCATTGGTGGCCTCGTACAGCGGCCGCGACGCCAGCCGGTGACCGCGCTGGTAGCTGGCCAGCATGCCGGCCGCGGCAATGTCGGCACCGCGACGCTGCTGCTCGACGATGCCCTGCGCCAGCCGCTGTGCGCTGGCCAGTCCCAGGTTGAAGCCATGCGCGGTGACCGGGTGCATGCCGACTGCGGCATCGCCGATCAGTGCCGAACGCTCGCCGACAAAGCGGTGCGCATACACACCTACCAGCGGATACGCCTGCGGCGTGGCCACCGGCTGCATGCGGCCCAGGCGATGTTCGAAGCAACCGCTGATGGCCTCACCGAAGGCCACCTCATCCATTGCCAGCAGTTCTTCAATCTGCCGCGGCGGCAGCGTGATCACCGCCGACGCCTGGCCCTCGTTGAGCGGCAGCAGCGCCATCGTGCGGCCGTAGCCGAACCATTCCCAGGCAGTGTGGTGATGGTCGCGCTCGACCTGCATGCGGCACACCAGCATCGACTTGCCGAAGTCGCGCATCTGCGCACCGATGCCGAGCATGCGGCGGGTGGCGGAGAAGCGGCTGTCAGCGGCCACCAGCAGCCGCGCATGCAATTGGCTGCCGTCATCGAGTTTGACCACATGGCCCTGTGCATCGGCCTGCACGCCCTGCACCTTGCGCCCGTCGAACAGCTCCAGGCCGTCCTGGCCCTGCACGGCATCCCATGCAGCACGGCGGATCAGATGATTGGGCACCAGCCAGCCCAGCGGCTGGCCGTCGACCTGGCTGCTGGCGAAGGTCAGCGCGAATGGCGAGCCACCATTCATCACCTTGGCATCGCGCAGTTCAGCGACTTCGGCATGCGGCAGGCGCTGCCATAACCCCAGCTGCTCCATGCTCTGCCGCGAGGCATGGGTCAGCGCGATCTCGCGGCCATCGAAGGCGGCTTCGGCCAAGGCTTGGCGCGGCTGCACTTCGACCAGCCCGACCAGCAGCCCGCTGCCGGCCAGCGCGCGCGCGAAGCACAGGCCTGCCGGTCCGGCGCCGACCACCACCACGTCCATCCTGCGCATGCGCGCCTCCTGCCGTTGATTCAGTCCGGGCCAGCATAGCGCCACACACCTGACCGGCCTTGATCTGGATCAGGCCCGGGTCACAACAACGCGAACACCAGCGCCAGGATCGACAGCAGCGACACCAGCCACACCAGGCTGCGCACGTAGGGCACGCCTGCGGCATACAGCGGCAAGTAGGCCACACGCGCCCAGACGTAGGCCTGCGCAGCCAGCGCGGTGGTGTCGTTGCCGCGCCCAGCCACGACCACTGCGATCGCGGCGGCGGCGAAGAACGGGAAGGTTTCCAGGAAGTTGGCCTGGGCCCGCTGCAGGCGACCGGCCAGCGGGCTGACCGGCTTCGCTTCGCCATCTCGCGCCGAAGCATTCCACTTCATCCCGCGCTCGCGGGTGACCACGGTGGAGGTGGCGAAAATGTAGACAAAGCCCAGCAGCACCGACCAGGCCAGCATCGTCAGTTCGGTTGCCATCATGCATCTCCTCAGGGTGCCGACGCACGCAGGCTGTAACCGGCCAGGCGCCACACCTGGTCCTCGTCGAAACGGAACGAGACCAGCTCGCGCACCGGCTGCGCGCTGTTGGCGAAACGGGTCGGGAAGCTGACGTTGATGTACAACCCTTCCGGCACCGCAGCGCCGGCGCTGTACTTGACCCGGGTAATGGTCGGCTGGCCGCGGCCGGCCAACGCACCCAGGCGCGTGCGCTCGCTGGTCAACTGGCTGACGAAGGCGGCCTTCGGTACCGCACGACGCGCGACGGCCGAAGCGCCGTCCCACAATTCGCCTGCGCGGTTGGCATCCACCAGCTGCGCCGCCTTCACTGCGGCCGCACCCATTTCCGCGTCCTGTTTCTGCACCTGCGCCTGCTGCGCGGCGGTCAACACCGGAGCGCCGGCGGTAGCCGGTTTTGCAGCCGCTGGCGAGGCCGGTGCCGGGCGCGCGGGTGCCGGGGCGGGCGTGGCCGGCGCAGGTGCCTGCGCCAATGCGGTCAGGGGCAGCAGGGACAGCAGCAGGAGCACGCGCTTCATGGACACCGCCGGTTCTCGGGAAAGAACCGCAGTCTACGCCAGCGCGGTGAGCTGTTCGTCAGCGCGCGTTGGCGCTGCCTTCCACCGTGGCGGCATCGGCCTGCGCGGCAGGCGTGCCGGAGTCTGCCGGCGCCTGTTCGGCCACCGGCGGCGGCTCCGACGGTGCCGGCGGCAGCGTTGCCACGTCGATCTCCGACAGCGGGCTTTCTTCCGGGCACACTGCATCCGGGAAACCGAAGCGCTGCTTCAGTGCCTGGCCGCAGCTGTTGATCGATTCCATGTCGGCGCCTTCGCGCTTGCACTGCTGGTCGAAGGCGATCAGGAACGCGTCCTTGCGCTGCACGAAATCATCGCCGCAGGCCCGCATCTGCTTGATCCGTTCCAGATCGTCCTGCACCGCGTTGGTGCCATCCAGGCCGTACTGGCGCAGCTCGTCCGCGGTCAGCAGGCGCAGGCTGCGGTTGGGCACGGTCATCATCAGATCAGCCACGCCCACCGCCACGCCGTTGCGCTGCAGGTAGTCCTTTACGTTGTCGTAGACCTCGTGCAGCTCGCGGTTGAGTTCTGCGCGCGAGGTGGCCTTGGAGCTGATGCGCATCATGCGGTGGATGCCGACCTTGCCTGACAGCAGGCGGTTGTCACCGGCGGCCAGCACGAACACGCAGGCACTGTGGCAGATCGAGCCTTCGCGCACCCAGATGGTCCAGCCGGATTCACCGATACTGTCACCGGCGACGATCGCCGATTCCACCTGGCCCCCGCTGGAATCCAGGTCGAGGATGCGCTTGTGGATCTTCTGCTGGTCGGCAACCACGGCCAACCGCCACATCGTCTCGGCGAAGCCCGGGTTGATCTTGCCGGCGTAGCGCACGCGCATCAGGCCACGTTCGGCGCAGGGCGCCAGCGCCTGGCTGATCTGCTCGCGCTGCAGGCCTTCCAGCTCGACACCGTCGCCCGCGTCACCGGCATATTCGGTGCTGCAGCTGACCCACGCACGCCCGTTCTCCAGCTGCGCCTGCGGCCACGGCCGATCCGCCCGGCTGCGCGGCGGCGCCGGCGGCGGTGGCGCATCGGCGGCGTTGATCGACACCATGTTCTCGCCATCACTGGCCGGTGCCCGCGCCGCCTTGTCGGCAGCGGTCACATTGCCCGGATTCTCCAGCTGACTGCAGCCCGCCAGGGCCAGGCACAACAGGGGCAACCAGCGGAGTTTGGCGGACATCGGGCAACCGGATTTCAAGGGAGCAAGGGCCACAGTCTACCCGTCCGGGGCGCGCATTCAGCGCGTGGTACTGAACCCCTTCTGACCCTTGGGAAAGCGTGTCGACCAAGGTCGACACCTAGCAGAGCGGGATGCCCTTCCGACAGATCGCAGGAACCTGTCGAAGGCGGGGTGGGTCCGGTTGCGGGAGTGTCCGCGGCATGGATGCCGCGGCCAAGCCCCCAAGGACGGGTTTACGGCGTCTCCCGCAACCGGGCCCACCCCGCCTCCCCACAGGAAACCAGCTTCTGCCGTTGCCGTTGCCGTTGCCGGCCAGCGGCCGGCACTACCGCGGGTGCCGGGCACAGCCCGACCTGACGCCCTTCAGCATCCATGTCCGAATGTGGCGAGTATCTCCACCCGCACACGCCTAGACTGGCGCCATGGACACCGCCCTCGCCCTCGACACCGCCGCCTGCGACCGCGCCCGTCTGGCCCGCGACGCACGCTTCGACGGCGTGTTCTTCACCGCCGTGCGCAGCACCGGCATCTACTGCCGCCCGGTGTGCCCGGCACCGCCCCCGAAGCCGCGCAACATCACCTACTACCCGACCGCCGCTGCGGCCGCCGCCGCCGGCTACCGCCCGTGCCTGCGCTGTCGTCCCGAACTGGCGCCGCAGGCACAGCAGGCATTGGCTGGGCAGACCGTGCAGCGCGCCCTCGCCCTGATCCATGGCGGTTTCCTGCAGGAGCAGCCCGTTGCCGACCTCGCGCAGAAGATCGGCCTCAGCGCGCGCCAGCTGCAGCGCCTGTTCGTTGAACACCTGGGCGCGACGCCGGGGCAGATCCACGCCACCCATCGCCTGCTGCTGGCCAAGCAGCTGCTGACCGAGACCACGCTGCCGGTGACCGATGTTGCGCTGGCCGCCGGCTACAACAGCCTGCGCCGCTTCAATACCGCCTTCCTGCAGGGCTGCGGCATGGCACCGACGGCACTGCGTCGCCAGCATCAGCCGCCGGCCGCCGATGACGGCTGCCTGGTACTGCGCCTGGTGTACCGTCCACCGCTGGATTTCCCGCGCATGCTGGCCTTCCTGCGCAAGCGCAGCCTGCCCGGCATCGAACTGATCGGCGAAGACAGCTACCAGCGCGTGCTCGGCACACCCGAGCGCCCCACCCTGCTGCGCGTCACCGCCGACCCGAAACGCCCGGAACTGCGCCTGCAGCTGGGCGCGGTCGATCCGCGCCTGATCCCCGACATCGTGCGCCGCGTGCGTCGCGTGTTCGATCTGGATGCCGACCTGCAGCAGGTGCACGCCGCGCTGGGCGAGGAACCGCTGCTGGCGCGAGGCATCGCCGAACGTCCCGGTCTGCGCGTGCCCGGTGGCTGGGATGGCTTCGAGGTGGGCGTACGCGCCGTGCTCGGACAGCAGGTCAGCGTGGCCGCGGCCACCACCTTCGCGCGGCGCCTGGTCGATGCCTATGGCGCACACCTGCCGGGCATGCCATCGGAATTCGATCGCCAGTTCCCCGCGCCCGAGGTACTGGCTGAGGCGCCGCTGGAATCGATCGGCCTGCCGCGCACCCGCGCCGCCACCGTGCGTGCGCTGGCCGCTGCCTGCGCCAGCGGCCAGCTCGACTTCGGGCCCGGTCAGGCATTGGAGGAATTCGTTGCGCGCTGCGTGGCACTGCCCGGCATCGGCCCGTGGACCGCGCAGTACATCGCGCTGCGCGGACTTGGCCAGCCCGATGCCTTCCCCGCCGGTGACCTGGTGCTGCAGCAGGTCCTCGGCCACGCCCAAGGCCAGCGCCTGAGCGAGCGTGCGACCGAAGCCCGCTCGCAACCGTGGCGCCCGTGGCGCGCCTATGCCGTGCTGCATCTGTGGCACCTGTCCGGCACCTTCGTTGGAGAACCGACATGACCCTGTTGTTCGATCGTTTCGACAGCCCGATCGGCGTGTTGACCATCGCCGGTGACGAGCGTGGCCTGTCGCATGTGCTGTTCCCGGAAAACCGCCATCCGGCACGCGGCCGCGAAGACTGGCACTACGCCCCGGATGCACTGCCGGAAGCACGCGATCAGCTGCTGCAGTTCCTTCACGGCGAGCGCAACAGCTTCGACCTCGTGCTGGCACCACGTGGCACGCCGTTCCAGCTGCGTGTATGGCAGGCGCTGGCGTTGATTCCGTTCGGCCAGACCTGGAGCTACCTGCAGCTGGCGCAGCACCTCGGCCAGCCCAGTGCGACCCGTGCGGTCGGCGCTGCCAACGGCCGCAACCCGCTGCCGATCATCCTGCCCTGCCATCGCGTGATCGGCAGCAACGGTGCACTGACCGGCTTTGGTGGCGGGCTGGAAACCAAGGCTGCACTGCTGCGGCTGGAACAGCGCCAGGCACCGCTGTTCGCCTGAGAGGGCTGGCCGGGCTGCGCCCGGCACCCGCAGAGGCAACGGCAAGGTCAAGAGCCAATACAGCTCCGATTTTCTACGCGTTGGGTTGGGCGGTATGGGTGGGCAGGACACGCCGTAAACCCATCCATGGGGGCTCGATGGCGCCATCCATGGCGCCAACGGTCCTGCCCACCCACACCGCCCCACCTTCGACAGATTCCCGCGGCGGTGGGTAGGTGTCGACCTTGGTCGACGCGGTAGATCCACGCCATGCGTGTATGGAAGCGTCTGTAAACTGTCTGGAGAAAAGCCCCCTTCTTGTTGAAGGGGGCGCGCCGACAGGCGCGGGGATAAGGAAAAATGCGCGGACACGGCGCGCGATAGTGCGCATAGTGCGCCGTGTCTTGGGCGCGTCATTACCTCGCACTATCATGGACGGATGACTTCCGTACGCCTGACCTGCGCGCTGGCGCTGCTGCTGCCATTGGCCGCCTGCACCACCGCGCCCCCCCCTTCCGCCTCTGTTCCCACCACTGTTGCAACGGCTGGACCGCCGAAGCTGCTGCTGATCTCGATCGACGGCCTGCGCGCCGATGCGCTGGATCGCGGCCTGACACCGAATCTGCAGCGACTGATCGACGGCGGGGTACGCGCGCGCTGGATGACGCCTTCGTACCCGTCGCTGACCTTCCCCAACCACTACACCATCGTCACCGGCCTGCGCCCGGACCACCACGGCATCGTCAACAACAGCATGGACGATGCAACCCTGGGCCGTTTCGAACTGAGCAACCGCGACGCGGTCACTACCAGCGGCTGGTGGGGTGGCGAACCGATCTGGGTCGGCGCCGAGAACGTCGGCGTGCGCACCGCCACCACCTCGTGGCCGGGCAGCGAGTCGGAAATCCGTGGCGTGCGCCCCAGCCAGTGGCGCGTCTACGATGGCAAGGAACCACTGGAGCAGCGCGCCGGCATCGTGCTCGACTGGCTGGCGCAGACCGATGCCGATGCACCGCGCCTGACCACGCTGTACATGGAACACGTGGACAAGGCAGGCCACAACTACGGCCCCGAGTCGAAACAGTACGCCGACGCCATCGTGCGCGCCGACCAGATCGTCGGCCAGGTGCTCGATGGACTGCAACAGCGCGGCCTGGTCGCGACCACCAACATCATCGTGGTCTCTGACCACGGCATGGCCAGTGTCGCCGACGGCCACGTGATCGCCACCGAATCAATGGCCGATCCGGCCATCGCGCGCAATGTCAGCCAGGGCCAGTCGGTAGGTTTTGCGCCGGTCGCGGGCCGCGAAGCGGAAGCGGAACGCGCCCTGCTCGGCCGCCATACGCACTACGAGTGCTGGAAGAAGGAGAACCTGCCGGCGCGCTGGCACTACGGCACGCATCCGCGGGTTCCGGCCATCGTCTGTGCCATGGATGAAGGCTGGGACGCCCTTCACCAGGAGAAGATCGCCAAGCGCGCCAGGCAGGATCGAGGCTCGCATGGCTACGACAACGCCCTGCCCTCCATGCGCGCGGTGTTCGTGGCCAGCGGTCCGTCGTTCCGCCAGGGCCTGGTGATCGATGGCTTCGACAATGTCGACGTCTACCCGCTGCTGGCGCACCTGCTGCAGGTGCCGGCCGCGCCGAACGACGGCAATCCGGAAACGCTGAAGAACACCCTGCGCTGATCCGGTTGTAGAGCCGAGCCCATGCTCGGCTGCATTGCGCCAGCCGAGCATGGGCTCGGCTCTACAAAAACGTGCATAAAAAAACGCGGCGCCAGGCGCCGCGTTTTTCGTTGAACCGGTCTGGGCCGGATCAGGCCTTGGCGACGGTCTTCTTCGCCACAGCCTTCTTCGCCGGAGCCTTGGCCACGGTCTTCTTGGCAACCGGAGCGGCGGCGCCTACGGCGACCTTGCTCGCGGTGTGCGAACGGGCGTTGCCGTAGCTGGCGTTGTAGCGCTTGCCCTTGGCGGTCTTGCGGTCACCCTTACCCATGTCTTCAACTCCTCAAATGTGAAATCTGGTTACCCCGTACTGACACGGGTTCGGCGGGGCCGCCTTGCTGGGCGCCCCCGCGCACGATCGAAAATCCTACCATGGAGCGCCTAGTGCGCGCAGCTGGCGTCGTGCACGTGACCGTGGTTGAGGCGCAGGTTGACCAGATGGGCCACACCCACCAGCAGGCCGCCGACGGTCATCACCACCGCGTGCGGCACCGCATTGTGGTGCAACGGGTCGTACAGCACGCCGGCCCACAACGCCACCAGGCCGGGAATCAGGAAGCCCAGCGCACGCAGCGCACCGTGGCGACGGTAGCCCCAGACCAGGCTGAACAGCCCCAGCAGGGTCACGAACACCACCAGCGCCTGTTCCACGCCGTCGCTCAGCCAGAACGACAGGCCCAGCGAGGGCGCTGCGGCCAGCAGCACCGGAATCACCGCGCAATGCACCGCGCACAGCATCGAACCAGTGGCGCCGAAACGGTCGAGCAGGTGGCGCAGGCGTGAGGACAGGGACATGACTTCCAGCAGGGTCGGCGAATCGTTATGGAATAATATAACATCCCTTCCCGACCCGCACGGTTTCCCTTCCCCTGTCCCGCTGACGGGATGCGTGCGCCCAGCGATTGATACAGTGTAACAAAGGACCCACCGATGCCCGCCCGTACCCCGCGGTTGAAGCCGCATTCCCTCGCCCTGGCCCTGACCGCCCTGCTTCCGACCGTTGCCTTCGCCGCCAGCGAAGACGATTCCCATCGTGACCGCCACCTGACTGAACTGTCGTCGGTGCAGGTCACCGCGTCGCCGCTGCAGGGCGACGCAGAATCGCTGGCACGCCCGGTGGAGGTTCTGGCCGGTGAACGCCTGGACGAGCAGAAGGCCGGCACCCTCGGCGATACCGTGGCCAAGCTGCCCGGCGTACAGAGCACCTTCTTCGGTCCCGGCGTCGGCCGCCCGATCATCCGCGGCCAGGAAGGCCCGCGCGTGGCCGTGCTGTCCAACGGCATGGGCAACATGGATGCATCCACCGTCAGCGCCGACCATGCCACCAGCATCGAGCCGTTCCTGGCCGACCAGATCGAAGTGCTGAAGGGTCCGGCCACGCTGCTGTTCGGCAGCGGCGCCATCGGTGGTGCGGTCAATGTGGTCGATGGCCGCATCGCGCGCGAACTGCCGGAGCGCCCTCTGAGCGGCCGCGCAGAACTGCGCGGCAATTCGGTGAACAACGAACGCAGCGGCATGTTCCGCCTCGATGGCGTCAGCGGCAATGTCGTGCTGCACGTGGATGGCCTGGTCCGCAATGGCGACGACTACCGCATCCCCGGTTATGCAGTGATCGACAGCCTTGAAGATCATCATGACCACGATCACGACCATGACGCGGCCGAGGGTGAAGAGCCGCGTCGCGGCCGCCTGGACAACAGCTCGATCCGCACCCGCGCCGGTGGCGTCGGCGCAACGTGGCTGGGCGACGGCGGCTACTTCGGCGTATCGGCCAGCACCTACCGCACCAACTACGGCATTCCCAATGGCGCGCACGTGCACGCCGATGGTGATGATCATGGCCATGACCACGGTCACGACCATGGCGATGAAGAAGAAGGCGGCGACGAGCACGACGTGCGCATCGACATGGTGCAGAACCGCTTCGAGACCAAGGCCGGCATCTACGACCCGGTCTCGTTCCTGAAGAACATCAACGCACGCGTGGCCTACACCGACTACGAACACGTGGAGCTGGAAGCCGGCACGCCGTCCACCCGCTTCACCAACCGTGGCATCGAAGCGCGTCTGGAAGCCGTACAGCAGCAGATCGGTGGCTGGGACGGTGCCTTCGGCCTGCAGTTTGGCAACAGTGATTTCGGCGCCAAGGGCGAAGAGGCGTTCGTGCCGGATACCGGCACGAAGAACATCGGCCTGTTCGTACTGCAGGAAAAGCAGTTCGGCCCGTTCAAGCTGGAACTCGGCGGCCGCCACGACCAGGTCAAGCTGGACCCGACCGGTGACTACCGCCGCCGTACGTTCGGTGCCACCAACCTGTCTGCCGCCGGTATCTGGAAGCTCAACGACGCCGTTGACCTGCGCATCGGCGTGGACAGCTCCGAGCGTGCACCGACCAACGAAGAGCTGTATGCCGCCGGCGCACACATCGCCACCCGCTCGCTGGAAATCGGCGACGCCAACCTGAAGACCGAGCGCGGCCAGCGCGTGGAACTGGGCATCCACACCCACAGCGAGCGCCTGGACTTCTCCGCGTCGGTCTACCAGACCAGGTTCAAGGACTTCATCTACCTGGCCGACACCGGTGTTACCGAAGGCCTGCCGGTCCGCGCCTGGACCCAGCAGGACGCGGTGTTCCGCGGCGCCGAGGCCGAAGCGCTGGTGCACCTGTTCGAGGGTGGCGCCGGTGACTGGGATCTGCGCCTGTTCGGTGACTACGTGAAGGCCAAGCTGGATGGCAGCGGCAGCCGCAACCTCGACATCGCCGTGCCGCACGGCGACCACAACCACAATTACAACGTGGAACTGGCCAACACCGGCTACCTGCCGCGTATCGCCCCGGCCCGCGTCGGTGCCGACCTGCGCTGGTCGAAGGACGGCTGGCGCGCCTCGGTCGGTGCGGTGCGCTACAGCCGCCAGAAGGACGTCGCGCAGAACGAAGCACCGAGCGACGGCTACACCCTGGTCGATGCGCACCTGGCCTACCGCTGGGATCGCAACGCCAGCAACAGCTACGAAGTCTTCCTGGATGGCAGCAACCTGACCAACCGCGAAGTGCGTCCGCATACCTCGCTGCTGCGCGACTACTCGCCGCTGCCGGGCCGTGGTGTCGCATTCGGCATCCGCGCGTTCTTCTGATCGCGTAAGGCGGGGTCGGATCCCACGGGGGCCTTCGGGCCCCCGTTTTCATTTCGATCCGCACCATCACACATTCGTCACAAAGATGTGCGTACCACAACAAGCGGACAATCCCGTCACTCAAAGTCTCGCCAATCGGACATTTTTGTCCGAACATAATTCCATGACTGCCCAACGTGCCGATGCTGCTGCCCGCCGTGCCCTCATCCTCGACGCCGCCGATCATGTGTTCGGCCAACACGGTGTCACCGCCCCGCTGGACCTGGTGGTCGAACGCGCCCAGGTGGGCCGCGCCACCCTGTACCGCAACTTTCCCGACCGCACCGCGCTGATCCAGGCACTGCTGCAGCGTACGGTCGACCGCATCCGGCGCCAGGTCGAACAGCTCGGCGACCGCGACGATGCCCTGTTCGAGGTGTTCGAGGGCATGGCCCAGCGCATCATCGATTCACCTGCCTTGGCCGACTACTGGCGCGCAGTGGATTCGGACGTGCCGGCCATGCGCACCGCGCGCGAGACCGTGCGCGATCTGCTGGAAGCACCGATCGCCCGTGCCAAGGCCGCCGGCCTGTGCCGTGCCGACCTGGAGAAGACGGACATTTCACTCATCTCGGGCATGCTGGGCGCGGCCCTGCGCGGCAAGACCCGCGACGAGCGCGCCCACCTGGCCGGGCGCGCCCTGCAGCTGCTGCGCGGGGGTCTCCAGGGAGCAACCAGCGAGGCCCGCTGATGGTCCAGCCGTATCTGAAGCCGGTTCCGGATTGGGAGGAGCACGAGAAGCCGACCATGCCCGGTTCAGCTTCGATGCCCTGGCACCCACCGTACCGTCGGTTGGCCTATGCACTGGTATCGCTGCTGGTGGCGATCACCGGCGGCCTCGGCAATGCGCTGGTCACCGCCAACCTGCCGTTCCTGCAGGGCCAACTGGCACTGACCCCGACCCAGGGCAGCTGGCTGGTGGCCGCCTATGCCATGGTCAATGTCACCGCCAACCTGCTGGCCTTCAAGTTCCGCCAGCAGTACGGCATCCGCCTGTTCGCCGAGATCGGGCTGGGCCTGTATGCGGCGCTGGCGGTACTGCACCTGTTCGTCGGCAGCTTCGAGACCACGATGCTGACCCGCGCCGCCAGCGGCTTCGCGGGTGCGGCCTGTTCGACACTGGGCACGCTGTACATGCTGCAGGCGCTGCCGCGTCGCTTCACCGGCAATCTGCTGGTCGTCGGTGTCGGCCTCTCGCAGCTGGCGGTGCCGATCGCCTGGATCGTGTCGCCGGGCCTGGTCGATACCGGACAGTGGCACCAGCTCTACTCGTTTGAGGCCGGGCTGGCACTGTGCGCGTTCGCGGCGGTGGTGGTGCTGAAGCTGCCGCCCGGCATCCAGGTGAAGGCGTTCGAGCCGCTGGACTTCCTCACGTTCGCCCTGCTCGCACCGGCCGTCGCCCTGCTGGTGATCGTGCTGGCGCAGGGCTACACCCGCTGGTGGCTCAACACGCCATGGCTGGGCTGGGCTCTGGTCGCCTCGATCGCGCTGTCCACCACCGCCTTCATCATCGAGCACTACCGGCGCAATCCGCTGCTGCAGATCCGCTGGCTGTCGAAGCGGCCGGTACTGCACTTCATCGTCGGTGCGTTCCTGATCCGATTCCTCACCACCGAGCAGTCCTACGGCGTGATCAACCTGATGCGCACGCTGGGCATGGGGCCTGACCAGATGCGCCCGCTGTTCGTAGTGATCCTCGCCGGGGTGATCGTCGGCATCGCTGGCGCCTCGCTCACCTTCGGCCCCAAGCGGCTGATCGCCCAGCTGCTGATGGCGATCCTGCTGCTGGGCGCCGCCGCGTTCTTCGACCAGCACCGCACCAGCCTGGACCGGCCACACGATTTCTACGCCAGCCAGTTCCTGGCCTCGGTCGGTGCCGGTATGTTCATGGGCCCGCTGATCATGCTCGGCATCTCTGCCGCGTTGAAACAGGGCGTGGATCACATGCTCACCTTCCTGGTGACGCTGTCGATCACCCAGACGCTGGGTGGCCTGGCCGGCTCGGCGGTGCTGGGCACCTTCCAGCTGCATCGCGAGCAGTTGTACTCCAGCGCATTGACCAGCCAGCTCGACCCGGCCGACCCGGTGGTGGCACAACGCCTGCGCATCCAGCAGCAGCTGTACAGCGCACAGATCACCGACCCGGTGCTGCGCAGTGCGCAGGGCAGCGCGCAGCTGGCGCAGACCACTCGCCGCGAAGCCAACGTGCGTGGATTCAATGATGTGTTCACATTGAGCGGTTGGCTGGCCATCGGCTTCCTGTGCTGGTTGCTGCTGCTGTCGCTGCGCACCGCGGTGCTCAAGCAATGGCGCAAGCGCCACCCCACTTCCCCCGCTGCGGCCACGCCGGCCGCGCCCCGCTGAGTCCTCCGCCATGCCTCCCGTCCCGCCCCGACCCGACGACAACGTGACCCCTCCGCCGCCGACCGACGCGGCACCTGCGCCCACGCCCGTTGAGCCGGCGGTCGCGCCGAAGTACCTCAAGCCCAGCGCGCGCAGCGTAGTGGTGATGGTGGTGGTCGCCCTGCTGGGCATTGCGCTGATCCTGCGCGCCTGGCACCTGTGGCCATTCACCAGCAGCGTGATGGTGACCGACAACGCCTATGTACGCGGGCAGATCACGGTGATGGCGCCGCAGGTGAACGGCTACGTGACCGAAGTGCTGGTGAAGGACTTCCAGCACGTGAAGCAGGGCGAGCCGCTGCTGCGCATCGATGACCGCATCTACGCGCAGCGCGTCGCCCAGGCGCAGGCGACGCTGGACAGCGCACGCGCGGCGTTGGCCAACTCGGACCAGTCGCAGGCGCAGAACCGTGCGCAGATCGCCTCCGCACACGCCACGTTGTCGGCCGGCCAGGCGGAGCTGCAACGCTCACGCAACGAGCTGAAGCGCTACGAGGAGCTGGCCGCGCAGCAACTGGTGTCAGTCAACGACCGCGACAAGTTCCGCACCACCCAGGCGTCGGCACAGGCCAGCGTCCAGCAGTCACAGGCGCAGATCCGCATTGCCGAGGAAACCCTGGTATCGACCCAGGTGGCGCGCAAGAGCCTGGAAGCGCAGGTGGAGAGCGCGCAGGCGCAGCTGGAACTGGCCCGCATCGATCTGGCCAACACGGTGATCCACGCACCGCGCGACGGCCAGATCAGCGAGGCCAGCGTACGCGTGGGCCAGTACGTCGCTGCCGGTTCGCAGCTGCTGTTCCTGGTACCTGACACGTTGTGGGTGGTGGCCAACTACAAGGAAGGCCAGACCTGGGGCATGGCGATCGGCCAGCCGGCCACGTTCTCGGTGGACGCGTTCCAGGGGCAGGTGCTGCGGGGCCGCGTGCAGGAGATCGCGCCGGCTACCGGCTCGGAATTCAGCGTGCTGCGCCCGGACAATGCCAGCGGCAACTTCACCAAGGTGGTGCAGCGGCTGCCGGTACGGATTTCGATCAACGAGGGCCAGAAGCTGGCGGCACAACTGCGGCCCGGCATGTCGGTGATCGTGCGGGTGGATACCGCAAGCAAGCCGATGGACTAGCGTTTGTCATGAAACGGGGGTCAGATCCCTTTTGCCAAGGCAAAAGGGATCTGACCCCAGGACCCATTGCTCAGCCCGCGCAGCGCGCGCAGAGGCCGTGCACTTCCAGAGTCTGCGCCTGCGGCTGGAAACCCAGCTCCTTGGCGCGCTTCTCCAGCTGGGTGACGATTTCGCGGTCTTCCAGCTCCACCGCGCTGTGGCAGCTGTTGCAGATCAGGAACGGCACCGAATGCGCGGCGCTGCTGGGATGGTGGCAGGCCACGAAGGCATTGACCGACTCCAGCTTGTGCACGAAGCCATTGGCCATCAGGAAATCCAGCGCGCGGTACACGGTGGGCGGGGCATCAGCGCCCACGCCCTTGCCGTTGCGCACCCATTCCAGCAGCTCGTAGGCCTTGACCGGCTTGCCGGCCTCGGCGATCAGCTTCAGCACATTGGCGCGGATCGGGGTCAGGCGCAGCCCGCGTTCGCGCGAGACGCGCTCGACCACCGCCACAAAATCCGATGCATCGTGGACGTGGTGGTGCGGGGCCGTACAGGCAGTGGCGGTCTTGGCGGGCATGCGTGTTCTCCGGTTCGGGCCTGGCAAGGATGCCTCAGGCCGTTGCTACCTTGGTGATGGCCACATCAATGCGTTTCAAGGCCTGCTCGCGGCCGGCCAGGTACACGGTATGGGAAATGTCAGGGCTGACCTGGGTGCCGGTGATGGCCACGCGCAGCGGCTGGGCGACCTTGCCCATGCCGATCTCCAGCGCGGCGGCGACGTCGTGCAGGGCCACGCCCACCGACTCGGCGGTCCATTCCGGCAGGGCTGCCAGCAGCTCGCGGGCCTTGCCCAGCGCCACCTCGGCACCGGCCTTGAAGTGCTTGGCCACCGCCGCTTCGTCGTACTCGGTCAGCGGCTGGTACCAGATCACGGCCTTTTCGGCCATTTCCTTCAGGGTCTGCACGCGCTCACGCAGGGCGATCACCACGTCCTCCGGGGCCGGGCCGGCGGCCACGTCCAGGCCCAGCTTCTGCAGCTGGTAGACCAGGTGCGGCACGATGGCGGCCACGTCCTCGGTCTTCAGGAAATGCTGGTTGACCCAGCCCAGCTTGGCCATGTCCAGGCGCGAGGCCTTGGAATTGCAGTCCTTCACGTCGAACAGGTCGATCAGTTCCTGGCGGCTGAACAGCTCCTGGTCACCGTGCGACCAGCCCAGCCGGGCCAGGTAGCTCAGCAGCGCATCGGGCAGGTAGCCGGCGTCCTTGTACTGCATCACGTCGGCCGCGCCGGTGCGCTTGGACAGCTTGGCCCCCTGCTCGTCCAGGATCATCGGCATGTGGCCGAACTTCGGCACCGGCGCACCGATGCCTTCGTACAGGTTGATCTGGCGCGGGGTGTTGTTGATGTGGTCGTCACCGCGGATGACCTCGGTGATGCCCATGTCCCAGTCGTCCACCACCACCGCGAAGTTGTAGGTGGGGTAGCCGTCCGGACGGAAGATGACCATGTCATCCAGCTCGCTGTTGGCGATCTCGATGCGGCCCTTGATCAGGTCGTCGAACACCACCGTACCTTCCAGCGGGTTCTTGAAGCGGATGACGCGGTTCGGGTCGTCCCTGTACGGCAGGCCCAGTTCGCGTGCAGCGCCGTTGTAACGCGGCTTTTCCTGCTTGGCCATGGCGGCCTCGCGCATCGCATCCAGCTCTTCGCGGGTTTCGTAGGCGTAGTACGCCTTGCCGTCGGCGATCAGCTGCTCGGCCACTTCCTGGTAACGGGCGACGCGGTCAGTCTGGTAGATCGGGCCCTCGTCGTAGTCCAGGCCCAGCCACTCCATCGCCTCCAGGATGGCGTCGATCGCGCCCTGGGTGCTGCGTTCACGATCGGTGTCCTCGATGCGCAGCACGAACTCGCCGCCACGGTGGCGGGCCTCCAGCCAGCAGTACAGCGCAGTGCGGGCACCACCGATGTGCAGGTAGCCGGTGGGACTGGGGGCGAAGCGGGTGCGGCAGGTCATGGACGGCTCGAGGAACGGGAATCCCCCGATTTTACCACCAGCCCCGGAAAGGCAAGGAGGGGCGGACGCATCCCGCCCCTCCCGCCAGGTTTTTCAGGGCTGCGGTTCAGCCTTGCGCGGGAACGACTGCTCGCGCATCGCCGCGTTGTAGGCGAACGAGGCGACGATGGCCGCGGCCTGCTTCAGGTCTTCCGGTTCGGCGTGGTCCCAGGTATCCAGGTGGCTGTGGTGGACGTTGGTGAAGTAGTCCAGCCGGTCCTGGATGAACTGGAAGCCCGGAAGGCCGATGCGGTCGAAGCTGATGTGGTCGGTACTGCCGGTGTTGCGGGTGGCCACGGTGGTGGCGCCCACGTCATGGAACGGCGCCAGCCAGGCTTCGAAGATCGGCATCGCCGCCAGGTTTTCCTGCGCGTAGATGCCCCGGAAGCGGCCCGAGCCGTTGTCCATGTTGAAGTAGACCTGGAACTTGCTGTAGTCGCGGGTCTTCTGCAATGCACCGGTCGGCTCGCGCAGCGAGGCCGGCAGCGCCTTCTGGGCCGGGTCGGTGGGTTCCGGGAAACGACCGAAGTGCTTGGCCACATAGGCCTGCGAGCCGATCAGGCCCTGCTCCTCACCGCTCCACAACGCCACGCGGATGGTGCGCTTCGGCTTGGCGCCGGTGGCCTTGAGGATGCGCATCGCCTCCATCATCACCGCCACGCCGGCCGCGTTGTCAGCCGCGCCGGTGCCGCTGTGCCAGGAATCCAGGTGAGCGCCGATCATCACCACTTCGTCGGGCCTGCTGCTGCCGCGGATCTCGGCCAGCGTGTTGTAGCCGGGCTGGTCAGCCTCGTCGGTGAAGCGCGCGGCTACATCCACGCGCAGGCGTACCGGCTGCTTGGCATCCAGCGCGCGCACCAGCGGATTGAAGTGCTCGGCGATCATCGCCAGTTCCGGGATGCCCACCGATTCGCCGGCCTTGCGCGAACCACCGCCGGCGACGCGGATGATGCCGTTGTCCCAGCTGCTGATGCTGATCGCGGCCAGCGCGCCCTCTTCGACGAAGAAGGCGTTGACCTTGGCGGCCAGCTCCTGGCGTTCCTTGTATTCCTTCACCCGCTTGGCCCGCTCGGCGGCGACGTCCTTGGGCAGGGTGAATTCCTGCAGGCCCTCCAGCGAGGTGGCGTCATGCCGGTGCGAGTCCGGCTCGGTGCCGCGCTTGTACTCGCGCGCCTCGCCCAGCAGCAGGATCTTGCCGCGCAGCTTGCCGCGATACTTTTCGATGTCCTCGGGCTTCTTGATCTCCACGTGCACCAGCTCGCCCTCAACCGGTCCCTTGGTGCCTGGCGTCCAGGCCTTGGGCAGCGCATGCAGCGGCTGCACGCGGTCACCCAGCATTTCCACGCTGGCCGAGGTGAACTCCCAGCCACGGCCGAAGCCATCGAAGGCTTCGTCGTGCACGTTGTCCAGCTTCCATTCGCTGAACTTGCCGCGGGTCCACGCGTTGGCGCGGCCCATCGCCGGCGAATTGGTCAGGCGCGGGCCGATGCGTTCGGTGAGGTAGCTGAAGGTATCCATCACCTGCGAACGGTGGAAGGCCTCCTGGCGGATGCGGCTGACCATGTCCAGGTCCACCGACTCGCGCTGCTGCGCCATTGCATTGCCACCCATCGCCAGCGCTACGGCCAGCACGCCCCACTTCAACACATCGCACCCCTGCCCTTCGGCTCGATCATCAACCCATCGAGTCTAGCCAGCAGGGGCGCGCCGATACCGTCCCATCGGTCATGGGCAGGAGCGTGCGAACCAAGGTTCGCACCCACAGGTGACCGGTCAGCTCGCACCCACCAGAGGGCTGGGTTCCCGCCAGTAGATCCACGCCATGCGTGGATGAACAACCCGATCACCCACTCCACCCCAACCACAACTGCGCCCGCTCCGGCAGCAACAACAACCAATGCCGCCGATCGATGCTGCTGCAGCCATACACCGACGCGTGTGCCGGCCAGTCATCCGGCAGGCCGCCGATGCCGATCTCGGCCAGCGCCTCCGCCCCGGCCTTCCATGGCCGGTAGCGCGGCACCCGGCCGGCCACCGCGCCGCGTCCCTGCCGCGCGTCCTGCAGCCAGCGCAGTCCCTGCCCCTGCAATCCCTCGCAGGTCACCGCCGCCAGCTGGAAGCGGACCAGGCCGGGGGCGATCCGTGCCCCCGGCAGGGCCGCCAGCACGCCATGTGCCTGCAGCAGTGCATCCACTTCCAGCAGGGCCGGAATGCCCTGCCGTGCCCGTTGCCGCAATCCCTGGCGCCAGCCCATGACGTACTCCTTACTTCAGTTCCGCGCCAAGCGCGTACCAGTCGACCCGGCGCGTCACCCACATCGCCAGCGCCAGGATCACGAACAGCAGCAGCGAACCCATCAGCAGCGCGTTGTTCTCCGACACCAGCAGGCCATACAGCGCGCCGTACAGCACGGTCAGCAGCGCAGCGAAGCCGAGACCGCGCTTCCAATGGCCCAGCACGTTGGCCAGGTACACCGCCTGCAGGCCGATACAGGCCACCGCCGATACCAGGTAGGCCTTCCAGAACGCGATGTGCTCGGACAGGCTGATCAGCAACAGGAAGAAGATCGCCAACGCCAGGCCCACCATCAGGTACTGCAGCGGGTGGATGCGCAGCGACTTGATCAGTTCGAACAGGATGAAGCCGACGAAGGTGAGCAGCACGAACAGCACGCCGTACTTCGAGGCGCGATCGGCCTGGGTGTAAGCATCGACTGGATCGACCAGCGATACCGTCACCGCCTGCGAATCGACCGAACCGTCATTGCGCAGCTGTCGCTGTGCGTCGGAGGCCAGCGAGGACACGGCCCAGCGCGCATCGAAACCCTGTGCATCAACGCGTCGCTCATTGGGCAGGAACGCCCCGCTGAACGACGGGTGCGGCCAGCTCGAACGCAGCGCGATATGCGTATCGTCGCCCACCGGCACCACCGACAGCATGCGGCTGCCGTCCAGGCGCAGTTCCAGCTCCACGGTGCTGGCGGCCAGCGTGCCGCCCTGGTCTTCGGCAAACCCGGTCACCGGTGCATGCAGACCGCGGCCGACTTCGCTGGCAGCGCCCACGCCGGGCAGCAGCCGCAGCTGCTTGCCATCCACGCGCAGATTCGGCGTACCGACCAGGCCACGCACATCGGAAATGCCCACGGCTACATACGGCTGGCCGTAACTGCGGCCGGCCTTCACCGGATAGTCGTCTTCGGCGAACGTCGCCTTCATCTGGCCGTTCCAGCTGTAGACCGGCACCTTGAACAGCCCGACCTCACGCTGGCTCGGCAGCATCTCACCGCCCACCTCCAGCGACGCCGGCATCTGCAACCAGTGCCCCTCGGTGACCTGCACCTCGGTCTTCTTGACGCCCAGCGGATCGACCAGTTCAACCTGCTTGCGCTCCACCCACGGCACCACCCGCACCGGCCCGACCAGCTGCTGCGCACCGGCGCGGCTGTCGGCCACCCGCGAGAAGGCCTCATCGCGGTACGCACTGCGTTCGTTGATGACCCCGCGGATCATCGTCAGCGGGATCAGCAGCAGCAGGATCAGCCCGCCGACAATGGCGAACCGCAGCAGCATCTTCAGGGATTTCATGGTCCATCCTCGTTGGAGAGGACTGCAGGATGGACCGCTGCAGTGAGCTGGGTTTGTGGCGAATTTGAAGCGAGTGTGAAGTCAGCGGCGCGGGCGCTGGCCCGGTGTACCCAGCGGCAACCACAGGCTGGCTACGGTACCGCCGCCGTCGCGTGCATCGACACTGGCGCGCCCATCGTGCAGGCGCGCGACTTCCCGCACGAACGGCAGGCCCAGGCCGGAACTGCGCCGCCCGCTGCCGGGGCGCGCCAGCGAATAGAAACGTTCGAACACCCGCTCACGCGCGTAGTCGGGAATGCCGGCGCCACGGTCGGCCACCTGCAGGCGCACGCCCTGCCCGTCCACCTCGGCCTGCAGCGCGATCTCCGCGCCAGCCGGCGAGAAGGCAATCGCGTTGTCGATCAGGTTGTGCAGTGCCTGTCGCAGCAGGTAGCCGTCGCCCTGCACCTGCAGGTCGGGCACGCTGCCGATGCGGACCTGCACGCCTGCCGCTTGTGCGCGCACCTGCGCGGCAGCGGCCGCATCGGCCAGCAATGCCGGCAGCGCGATCCGGTCGCGGGTCTGCAGCCAGCCGTGCTGTTCCACTTCAGCCAGTGCCAGCAGCTTGTCGATGGTCTCGGTCAGCCGCTCCTGCTGGTCGACAATGCTGCGCGCGAAATGCACGCGATCGGCTTCGGGCAGCGGCTCCTGCAGCAGCTCGGCGGCACCGCGGATGGCCGCCAGCGGGCTCTTCATCTCATGCGTCAGCGACTGCACGTACTGCTCGACGTAGGCCTTGCCTTCCAGCTTGCGGCGCATCGTTTCCAGCGCCTGGCCGAGATCGCCGATCTCGTCGCGGCGGCGGCGCGGCGGCGGCACCGGTTCGCCGGCGCTGACCGCACGCGCATAGCGGCTGAGCTGGCCCAGGCCGGTGGTCAGCCACATCGTCACCAGCACACCGACCAGCGCCGACAAGCCGATCAGCCAGGCCCCGCGCTCGATGATGGCGCGCTGGCTGGCGGCGATGAACGGATCGATGCTGCGGTTGGGCTGCGCCAGGCTGAGCACGCCGATGAGGGTGCGCCCATCGGCCGGGTCATATACGGGCGCCGCCACATGCATCACCGTGTCGCCCTCTTCGCCGGCAATCTCGGGACTGGAACGCGCGCCGTACTCACCTCGCAGGGTGCGATAGACATCATTCCAGCGCGAGTTGTCGCGCCCCAGGTCGCGGCCCAGCGAGTCGTAGATGACGATGCCCTTGGCATCGGTGATGGTCACCCGGTAATCCAGCGAGCGCTTCGGGAAGCGCCAGACCATCGCCTTCAGGTCGCGCTGGCGTGCCTTGGCGAGGTTGCGGGTGAAGCTGCCGCTGCGGATGGTGCCGGCCTTGACGTCGGCGGCGGCCATTTCGGCCAGCACGTTGGCCGCATCGACCAGGGTCGATTCCATCGCCTGGCGCACACCGGGCTTCACTTCGTTGACGAACACGCGCATCACGAAGAACGCCGCGATGCCGGTGATCAGGAAGAAGCCCAGGAACAGCTTCAGTACCAGGCGCATCGGCTAGACCTCCAGCGCGTAGCCAAGGCCACGGTGGGTACGGATCGGGTCGTCGCTGGCACCGGCCGCGCGCAGCTTGGCGCGCAGCGTCTTTACATGCGTATCAACGGTGCGGTCGGCGCTGTCGGCGCTGCTGTCCCAGCCACGGTCCATCAGCTGGGCACGGCTGAGGATGGCGCCCGGGCGCAGCAGCAGCGCTTCCAGCAGCGCGTACTCGTAGCGGGTCAGGTCCAGTGCCTGGCCACGGAAGCGGATGCGCCGGCCTTCGCGGTCGATGGCAAAGGCGCCATGTTCCTGCCAGCCCCCATCGGCGCCGGGTGCTGCCACGACCGGTGCCGAGCGGCGCAGGCGCGCACGCACCCGTGCCACCAGCTCGCGCGGCGAGAACGGCTTGGTCATGTAGTCGTCGGCGCCCAGCTCCAGGCCGAGCACCCGGTCCACTTCGTCGTTGCGGGCGGTCAGGAAGATCACCGGCAGCTGCGCCGACGGCCCGGGCTGCGCGCGCAGTCGCCTGCAGACCTCGAAGCCGCCCAGGTCGGGCAGGCCCACGTCCAGCACCACCACGTCGATATCCCCGGCCTGCAGCCGTTGCAGGGCCTCGCCGCCCAGCAGGCAGTGGCTGGCGGCATAGCCCTCGCTGCGCAGCGCATAGAGCACGGTTTCGGCGATGGCGGCTTCGTCCTCGACCACCAGGACATGGGCAACAGGAGCTGTCATGGCGCGCAGCATAGCCGCTGCGGCCGCCGCCCCGTACACTGCCGCCCATGAACTATCGCCACGCCTTCCATGCCGGCAACCATGCCGACGTGCTCAAACACATCGTGCAGCTGGCCCTGATCGACAGCTTCAAGCGCAAGGACAGCCCGTTCTTCGTGCTCGACACCCACGGCGGTGCTGGCCGCTACCTGCTGGCCAGCGAAGAGAGCCGCAAGACCCTGGAGGCCGAATCCGGGATCATGCGGCTGATGGCCCAGCCCAGGCTGCCGGAGGTGGTCGAGCGCTACCTGAAGGCGGTGCAGGCCGACAATCCGGTGGGCGCACTGACCAATTATCCGGGCTCGCCGCTGCTGAGCGCGCAGGCCATGCGCCCCCAGGACCGCATGGCGGTCTGTGAGCTGCAGGAAGCCGAAACGGCCACGCTGAAGGCCCTGTTCGCCCATGACAGCCGCGTCGACGTTCGGGCGGGCGATGGCTATGCCCTGCTGCGTTCGCTGCTGCCGCCGAAGTTCAACGGCAGCAAGATCGGCCGCGGCCTGGTGCTGATCGACCCGCCCTACGAAGCCCAGGATGCCGAGTACCAGGCGGTGCTGGCCGCCCTGGCCGAAACCCTGGCACGCTGGCCGCAGGCCACCTGTGCGGTCTGGTTCCCGATCAAGCAGCGCCGCACCATCCTGCACTTCCTGCGCAAGGCCACCGCCCTGCCGGTGAAATCGGCGATGACGATCGAGTTCCTGGTGCGCCCGGACGACTCGCCGCTGCGCCTCAACGGCAGTGGCATGCTGCTGCTCAACCCGCCCTGGCAGTTCGACCGGGTGGTCGGTCCGGCCCTGCCGGCGCTGCGCCAGCACCTGGGCGAACCCGGGGCCAGCACCCGCCTGGACTGGCTCAAAGCCCCCGAATAACGGCCTTCACGAGGCTGTACCGCCGTGAGCCTTTCGTTCACGGAACGCAGCCCCGGTGATGCCACAATCGATGGACCACCAAGGAATCACCCGGTATGGCCACTCGCAACCGCATGCCGCCCTGGCATGAGATCTTCAAGGCTCCCAGCGGCCACGAGCTGCTGATCCGCCCCATCCGCCCGGAAGATGGCGCACCGCTGCAAGCGGCATTCAGCCTGTTCGGGCCGGAAGAAATCCGTGATCGTTTCCTGCAGGCGGTGACCGAGCTGTCGCCGGAAACCACCCAGCGTCTGACCCACCCCAACCCCAAGACCGAGATCACCCTGGTCGCAGCCGAGTCCCTGCCCGCGGGCGAAGCGGTGGTCGGCGCGGTCGCCCGGGCCTCGATCATCCCCGGCACCCGTGAAGCCGAGTACGCGATCCTGATCAGCCGCTTCCTGATCGGCCAAGGCCTGGGACGGCAGCTGATGCGCAAGCTGGTGAAGTGGGGCCGTGGCAAGTACCTGGACCGCCTGTACGGCGACGTTGCCGCCGAGAACGAACCGATGAAGCAGCTGGCCGCGTCGCTGGGCTTCAAGCCGGTGCCGCACCCGACCGGTGCCGAAGGCCTGGTGCGGATGGTGCTGGAGCTGGACAACTGAAGGTAGC
>NZ_JAOCEW010000044.1:0-37817 GCF_029841665.1 Stenotrophomonas sp. GD03819 | reverse complement strand
TCCGCATGCGCCGGGCATTCAGCCGAGCATGGCTCGGCTCTACAGAGGCACAGCGGGCGGTGCGGGTGGATCGCCGCATTGGCGTGGCTGCTCATCCCTTCCGCGCACGCGGCTGATCGCCTGCTGCTTGATCCGTCCGGTCTCGACCCGGCGCAGCAGCAACTCGCCAGCCAGACCCTGGCCGACGTGCAGTCCCTGCTGCCCGATGGCCTGCTGCGTGCATTGCCGTCACAGGTCCAGGTGCGTTGGCGTGATGACCTGCCGGCCGATGTGCACGGCCGGGCCTTCGCCGGGCGCATCGCCCTGCGTCGCGAGCTGCTGGATGATGCCGTGCCCGGCGCGCGTCGCGCACGCCGCAGCGCGCTGGTACACGAACTGGCCCATGTCGCCGACCGTACGGGGGCGAACTGGTCGCGCAGTGTGCGCTGGCGTGATCTGGCCGGATGGCAGCGCAAGCCCTGGCATCTCGGCCGTGGCGACAACGACTTCCGTGACCGCAGTCCCGATGCGTATGAACTGAAGGACCCGGCCGAGTACCTGGCGGTGAACGCCGAGCATTTCCTGCTGGACGCTGAGTTCGCCTGCCGGCGTCCGGCGCTGGCGCAGTGGTACCAGGTCCATTTCGGAACCCCGCCATCGCTGCCGCAGTCGCACTGCGCGACCGCGTTGCCATTGCTGCAGGCCGAATCGGAGGAGGGTGCGGCATCGCTGCTGCAGCTCGACCCCGCGCGTGTCCATGCGGTGGATTACCTGTTCGCCGAAGGCAGTGCGCAGCCGATGAGCCGCTGGGGCCACAGCATGCTGCGGCTGGTGATCTGCCGGCCAGGCCGTGCGCCGGGGCCGGACTGTCGCCTGGACCTGGAATACCACCGCGTGCTGTCGTTCCGCGCATTCGTCGGCGATGTGCAGATTTCCAACTGGCGTGGCCTGACCGGCGGCTACCCGTCGCGCCTGTTCGTGCTGCCGCTGCAGCAGGTGGTGGACGAGTACACCAAGGTGGAACTGCGTGGGTTGCAGTCGCTGCCGTTGCAGTTGTCGCCCGGCGAGATCGCCAGCCTGCTCGAGCGCACTGCACAGGTGCACTGGAACTATGACGGGCGCTATTACTTCATCAGCAACAACTGCGCGGTGGAAACCGCCAAGCTGCTACAGGCGGGCGTGCCGCGGCTGGGCGAGGCCGGGCTGGCCCAGCTGAGCCCGCGCGGACTGAAGCGGCGACTGGTGCGGCTGGACGTACTCGACGAGGGGGTGCTGACGGACCGCAATGCAGCGCAGGCGCAGGGGTACTACTTTGCTTCGGCGCGCGACCACTACCAGCAGTTGTTCGCGGTGGCGAGCTCACAGCTGGGGCTGCCGGTGCGCGATGTGCGCGGCTGGCTGAAGTTGCCCGCACCGCAGCGTGCGCCGTGGCTGCTGCAGGGTGACCTGCGTGCCAGCGCCGGGCTGCTGCTGCTGGAGCAGGCGGCGCAACGCCGCGCCGAACTGCGCGCGCGCGATGTGCTGAAACGGCGCCTTCTGGCCGCACCGGCCAGTGCCGAGACGCGCGGCCTGCGCCAGCTGCTGGAGCAAGGTGGGCAATGGTTGCGCCCGGGTACGCTACTGGCGGACGGTGGCTATGGGTTGCCGCTGGTCGATGAGCAGGCGGTGCTGGCCAAAGCGGTTGCCACCGCCAGCGCACAGGCGGTGCCGGCCTGGCAGGCGCTGCGCGTGCAGCTGCGCCAGCAGTTGCCGGCAGGCCAGCGCAACGAGATGGATGCGATCGATGCCAACCTCGCCGCACTCGGCGCGCGCCTGCGGGAACAGGCGGCCGCACCCGCTACTGGCGCGGCAGTTCGATGACGAAACGGCTGCCACCGGCGTTGCCCGCCGTGCAGTAGACGCGGCCGCCGTGCGCGTCGGCGATGGCCTTGACCACCGCCAGGCCGAGGCCACTGCCGCCGCCCTGGCGTGAACGCGAACCGTCGGCACGCATGAACGGGCTGAAGATGTCGGCGTGCAGCTCCGGATCGATGCCCGGGCCCTCATCCTCGATTGCTACCTGTACATGGCCTGGTGTGTCATGCACGGCAATCCGTACCTTGCCCGGGCTGGCATAGCGGCGCGCGTTTTCCAGCAGTGCCAGCAGCGCCTGGCGCAGGCGCGTGGGATCACAGTGCGCGTTGTGTTCCTCGCGGCTGGTTTCCAGCTCCAGCACGAAGCCTGCAGCGCGGAACTGCGGATCGACCAGGGTCATCACCGAATGCACCTCGGCCACCACGTCGGTGCGCGCGCGACGCACGTCCAGCCGCGCATTGTCGGACAGGCTCAGCACGCGCAGATCTTCAATCAGGCGGGACAGCCCTTCGACCTGGGCAAGCAGGCTGCGGAACTGCGACTCGTCCGGCTGGAACACGCCCTCGGCCAGCCCCTGCAGGCGGCCACGCAGGATTGTCACCGGGGTCCGCAATTCATGGGCAATAGCCGCATGCCACATCGCGCGCTCGCTCTCCATGTGCTGCAGGCGGCGCGCCATCGCATTGAAATCCTCGACCAGGGTTGCCACTTCGCCCGGTGAGTTTTCCTCGACGCTGGCGCGCGCACCGAGGTCGCCGCCGGCGAGCGCGCGCACGCTGTCGACCAGCGAATTCAAGGGCGACAGGATGCGATGCGCCAGTCGGAACGAGGCGGCGATGGCCAGTGCCAGGCCGGTCAGGATCACCCCGACCATCCATGCCAGCTCCGGGCCGGTCGGCAGCCAGCTTTCCGGTTCCTCGGCACTGCCGGGGAAGAACTCGACCAGCACCGCGTACAGCAGCCATGACGACAGGATCATCATCACAATGACGCCGATCACCATCAACGACATCGAGACGATGATGTGTCGGCTGAGCCCGGAGCGGCGCAGGTGCGCCATCAGCGGTCGGCCATCAGCCGGTAGCCGACACCGCGGACGCTGGCCGGAACATTGACCATGCCTACTTCGTCCAGCTTGCGGCGCAGCTTGCTGACATGGCTGTCGACGGTGCGTTCCAGCGCTTCGCTTTCCGGCAGGCATTCGTGCATCAGTTCGCTGCGGCTGAAGATGCGGGTCGGCGCCAGCGCCATGCAGTGCAGCAGCTTGAACTCGGTGAGCGTGAGCAGCACTTCGTGGCTGTAGCCTTCGCCCTCCACATGCACGGCATGGGTGGCCGAGTCGATCAGCAGCGGGCCCGCCCGCAGCGCGGTCGGTGCATCCACGCGCGAGGCGCGCAACGTACGCCGCAGCACGGCGCGCACGCGTGCTGCCACTTCGGCCGGATTGAACGGCTTGACCACGTAGTCGTCGGCGCCCATGCGCAGTGCGGTCAGCTTGTCCAGGTCCTGGTCCAGTGCGGTCAGCATGATCACCGGCGTTTCGCCGCGCTGGCGCAGCTGCGTCAGCACGCTCCAGCCATCCAGGCGCGGCAGCTGCACATCGAGCAGGACCAGGTCGGGGCGGGCGCTGCGGTGCAGGTCCAGTGCGCTGTGGCCGTCGGCGGCGCGCAGTGTACGCAGTCCTTCGCGTTCCAGATAGGCAGTGAGAATATCGGCGATCTCGGCCTCATCCTCGACGATCAGGACGAGGGCGGCGAGGGCAGGGGCGGCATGCATGCAGGGGCGGGGCCTTAAGGTGCTTGCCTCCATCGTATCTCCACAGTTCCTCCATCGAAACCCCATCATTGCCACGCACACTTCACGCTTCAGAACCTATCAGCCGCCTGCGCGGCATTGTGCACAGCAATGAGAACCTTCAGGACTCCGGCCACGTTGATCGCGGCCCTCGCCCTGGCCATGACGGCCTGCTCAACCCCCGAAGCTACGCCGGAAGCCACACCGCGTGTCAGCGTGGTCACCGTCGGCCCGCAGGTGGTACAGCGCGATGACGAACTGCCCGGCCGCGTGGCTGCCGTGCGCACCGCACAGATCCGTGCCCAGGTGGGCGGCATCGTGCAACGCCGCCTGTTCGACCAGGGCGCAGAAGTGAGCGCCGGCCAGGCGCTGTTCCAGATCGATCCGGCGGCATTCCGTGCAGACGTGGATTCGGCACTGGCAGCACTTCAACGCAGCGAAGCGGCGCTGGGCCGCAGCCGCGTGCAGTCACAGCGCCTGCATGCACTGGCGGCCGCGCAGGCGGTCAGCCAGCAGCACCGCGACGATGCCAGTGCCGAGTACGAACAGGCCCGTGCCGCGGTGAACGAGGCGCGCGCGATCCTGGCCCGTCGCCAGCTTGACCTGCGCTATGCCACGGTCAGTGCACCGATTGCCGGCCGCATCGACCAGGCGCTGGTGACCGAAGGCGCACTGGTGGGCGTGGCCGATGCCGAGCCGATGGCGGTGGTGCAGCAGATCGACCAGGTCTACGTCGATGTGCGCCAGCCGGCGGCCCAGCTGGAATCACTGCAGCGCAGCGCTGCCGGTGGCGGCGAGCTGCCGGTGACGATCATCGGTGCGGCCGGCAAGCCGCTGTCCGAGCGTGGCCAGATGCTGTTCTCCGGCATCAACGTCGATGCGCGTACCGGTGATGTGATCCTCCGCATTCTGGTCGACAACCCGCAGCGCCAGCTGCTGCCGGGCATGTACGTGCGCGCGAGGGTGCCGCGTGGTGCGCCGGCCAGTGCACTGACCGTGCCACAGCAGGCCGTGCTGCGCAGCGCCGGTGGCCAGGCCTATGCCTGGGTGATCGGTGGCGATGGCAAGGCGGTGATCCGCACGCTGGAGGTCGACGGCAGCGTTGATCGCCAGTGGCTGGTGCGCACGGGCCTGAAGGCGGGCGAAAAGGTAGTGGTCGAGGGCCAGGAACGCCTGCAGGAAGGCGTGGTGGTCGATGCGCGCGATTGGCAGATGCCGGTCGCCAGCGCCAGCGCCAGCGCGGTGCAGGCCGGCAGCAAGGGCTGAGCCTCTACCGGGCTGGTCCCTCCAGGGAAATCCAACATGGCACGTTTCTTCATCGATCGCCCGGTGTTCGCCTGGGTGCTGGCGATCTTCATCATCCTGGCTGGCGTACTGGCAATCCCACGGCTGGCCGTTGAGCGCTATCCGGCGGTGGCGCCACCCAGTGTCAGCATCTATGCCAGCTACCCCGGTGCCAGCCCGCAGACGCTGAATGACGCGGTGGTCGGCCTGATCGAGCGCGAGCTGTCCAGCGTCAAGCACCTGCTGTACTTCGAGTCGTCGGTGGACACCTCCGGCGAAGCCTCGATCACCGCGACCTTCAAGCCGGGTACCAACCCGGAGCTGGCGCAGGTTGACGTGCAGAACCGGATCAAGGCGATCGAACCGCGCCTGCCGCGCAGCGTTCGCCAGAACGGCCTGTTCGTGGAGGCCGCCGATTCCGGCTTCCTGATGCTGGTCGGCCTGCGTTCGCCGGATGCCAGCGTCAGCGAAGCGGCGCTGGGCGACTTCATGGCGCGCAACATCATCGAAGAGCTGCGCCGCATCGATGGCGTCGGCCGCGTGCAGCTGTTCGGCGCCGAGCAGGCGATGCGTGTGTGGCTGGACCCGACCCGGTTGACCGGCTACGGCCTGACCATGGGCGACGTCGCCGCCGCCATCGAGCAGCAGAACCTGGAGATCTCGCCGGGACGCATCGGCGATTCGCCGGGTGTGCCGGGCCAGCGCATTACCGTGCCGTTGAGTGCCGACGGCCAACTGTCCACGCCGGAACAGTTCGCTGCCATCGTGCTGCGCGCCGGGGCCGACGGCTCGCGGGTGCTGCTGGGCGATGTCGCCCGCGTCGAGCTGGGCGCCCAGAGCTATGCCTGGGGCACCCGCGAGGACGGCCATCCGGCCACCGCCGCCGGCGTGCAGCTGCGTCCTGGCGCGAACGCGGTGCGCACCGCGTCGGCGGTGCGTGAGCGCATGGCCGAGCTGGCACCGCTGCTGCCGCGCGGCGTGGAAGCGAGCATTCCGTTCGATACCGCGCCGTTCGTCAAGATCTCGATCCAGAAGGTAGTGCAGACGCTGCTGGAGGCGATGCTGCTGGTGTTCGCGGTGATGTACCTGTTCCTGCAGAACTGGCGCTACACGCTGATCCCGGCGCTGGTCGCACCGATCGCACTGCTGGGCACCTTCGCTGTGATGCTGGCGCTGGGCTTCTCGATCAACGTGCTGACCATGTTCGGCATGGTGCTGGCAATCGGCATCATCGTCGACGACGCGATCGTGGTGGTCGAGGGCGTGGAACGGATCATGGCCGAAGAAGGGCTGCCACCGCGCGAGGCCACCATCAAGGCGATGCGTGAGCTGACCGGCGCAGTGATCGGCATCACCCTGGTGCTGACCGCAGTGTTCATCCCGATGGCGTTGGCCAGCGGTTCGGTGGGCGCGATCTACCGCCAGTTCACCGTGGCGATGGCGATGTCGATCCTGTTCTCGGCGCTGCTGGCCTTGAGCCTGACGCCAGCGTTGTGCGCGACGCTGCTGCGCCCGAACAGCCATGGCCATCATGGTCGTGGCGGGCTGTTCGGCGCTTTCAACCGGGGCTTCGAGGCGATGACCGGGCGCTACCAGCGTGGCGTGGCCTCCGTGCTGCAGCGAAGCGGGCGGGTGATGGGCGTGTTCGCCGCACTGGTAGTGGCGCTGTTGCTGGGCCTGCACTGGTTGCCGGGTGCATTCCTGCCGGAAGAAGACCAGGGCTATTTCATGACCTCGATCCAGCTGCCGGCCGAAGCCACCGCCGAGCGCACGCTGGCCGTGGTCGAAGCCTACGAACGGCATGTGGCGTCACGCCCGGGCATCGGCTCCAACCAGTCGATCCTCGGCTACAGCTTCTCCGGGTCCGGCCCGAGCGCGGCGCTGACCTACACCATGCTGAAGGACTGGGGCGAGCGTGCAGGAGCCACCGCGGCCGGCGAAGTGGAGGCCGCGCAGAAGGCGATGGCGACGATTGCCGAGGGCGAGGTGATGAGCGTGATGCCGCCGGCCATCGACAGCCTGGGACGCTCCTCCGGTTTCTCACTGGCGCTGCAGGCGCGCACCGGGCAGAGCCAGGCAGAGCTGCGCGCGGCCCTGCAGCAGCTGCTGAAGCGGGCCGAGGCCAGTCCGCTGCTGTCGGAGGTGCATGCCGATGGCCTGCCAGCAGGCACCAGCGTGCGGCTGGACATCGACCGCGCCAAGGCCGAGGCGATGGGCGTGGGGTTCGAGCAGATCAGCAGCACGCTGTCGGCGGCGATGGGCTCGCAGTACGTCAACGACTTCCCCAACAAGGGCCGGCTGCAGCAGGTGATCCTGCAGGCCGATGCACCGCACCGGATGGAGCTGGAGGATGTGCTGAAGCTGTACGTTCGCAACAGCGAAGGCGGCATGGTGGCGTTGTCGGAACTGGTGACGCCGCACTGGACCGAGGCGCCGTTGCAGCTGCAGCGCTATCTCGGCTTCCCGGCGCTGAACCTGTCCGGCGCACCGGCCTCCGGCGTGTCGACCGGCCAGGCCATGGCGGAGATGGAGCGGTTGGCGCAGAAGCTGCCGTCCGGCTTTGCCCTGCAGTGGACCAGCCAGTCGCTGCAGGAGCGGGAGTCGGGGGCGCAGGCACCGTGGCTGCTGTTGTTGTCGATGCTGGTGGTGTTCCTGGTGCTGGCGGCTCTCTATGAGAGCTGGTCAATCCCGCTGGCGGTGATGCTGGTGGTGCCGCTGGGCCTGCTCGGTGCGGTCGCCGCGGTGCTGCTGCGGGGCATGCCCAACGACGTGTTCTTCAAGGTCGGCATGATTACCGTGATCGGGCTGTCGGCGAAGAACGCGATCCTCATCGTCGAGTTCGCGCGCCAGCTGCAGCAGCAGGGTCGCGGCCTGGTCGAGGCGGCATTGGAAGCGGCCAGGTTGCGCCTGCGGCCGATCGTGATGACCTCGCTGGCATTCGCGCTGGGCGTGGTGCCGCTGATGCTGGCGCAGGGCGCGTCGAAGGAAACCCAGCAGGCGATTGGAACCGGTGTGTTCGGCGGCATGGTCAGTGCGACCGTGCTGGCGGTGTTCTTCGTACCGGTCTTCTATGTAGTAGTGCAGGGCGCGCGGCAGTGGATCGCGCAACGCCTGCGCAAGCGCCGGCCGATGCCGGAGGGATCCGTGGATGGAACGGAACATCGTTGAAGATCTGCATGAACAACAGTTGATGGTGCTGGAGCAGCGCCTGTGCGCAGCGTTGCTGGAAAATGATCACGATGCGCTGACCGCGCTGGTATCGCCGGCCTTGTTCATGATGGACGGACAGGGCGGGCGCATGCTCGATCTGCCGTGGCTGGGCGATTGGCTGGCCGGCGGACTGCAGGTGCGCAGCCTGCAGCTGCACGCAGTTGAAACGCTGCTGTGTGGTCGCCTGGCACTGCTGTCCAGCAACGTGCGGTTGTCAGTGTGGCAGCAGGACCAGGAGCGTGAAGTGAAGCTGCGCCTGTTGCGCGTTTGGACCTGTAGTTCCGGCGGCAGTGGCGCACAGCTGCTGTCGATGGCGGTGCTGGCCGCCTGAGTGCGGTCAGGCCGCTTTCAGGCCCCGCTCACCGGCAGGTGGTAGGGTCGAGCCTCTCTGTAGTGTCGACAAGGAGTCGAGCCATGCGTGTAGTTCCCAGTCTGTTGGCAGCCTCCCTCGGGGTGGTGCTGGCCGCGTGCCAGCCAGCCCCGCCGCCCGCCGCAGGCGGCAATGATGCCCCGCCTGCCACGCCGCCGCCGGGCGCCAGCACCGAAGGTGGCAGCGAGACCGCCTACCAGTGTGGTGATCTCAGCGTGCGCGCGACCTTCAATGGCGAGGATGCAGCCACGGTGGTGATCGGCGACCGCACCTTCACCATGACCTCCGAACGCGCGGCATCCGGCGCCAAGTATGGCGATGGCCAGGGCAACAGCTTCTGGACCAAGGGCAGCGATGACGGCCTGTTGAGCCTGAAGGGCGAAGCCGATCGCGAGTGCCATGCGGTCGAAGCCACTGAAGGCGATGGCAGTGCCGGCAACGCCGCGTTCCGTGCCACCGGCAACGAGCCGGGGTGGCTTGCGGTCGTTGATGGCGACACGCCGGGCCTGCAGGTGGAAGTCGACTATGGCGAGCGCCGCTTCGATGTCGCCAAGCCCACCAAAGGTGCTGATGGCTGGAGTGGCAAGGCATCCGATGGCACCGACGTCAAGCTCAGCTTCCAGCGCACCACCTGCCAGGACGACATGAGTGGCGAGGCGTTCGAGGCCAAGGTGATGCTGACAGTCGGCACGCGCCAGTACCACGGCTGTGGCAATTTCGGCGCGAAGCAGCCGTAAGCCCTCTGTAGAGCCGAGCCCACGCTCGGCTGCGTTGTGCTCTGCACAGGCACTGCAGCTGAGCGTGGGCTCGGCTCTACACCACTGCTATCAACGATGCGCTGCTTGCTGCCTGCGGCGAACACGCCGCAGGCAGGGACAGGCAGCCGATCAGCGCAAGGCGCTTAGTCGGCACGGCCAGCGAATTCGCCGGTGGCGGTGTTCACCAGCACGCGTTCGCCGTTGACGATGTACTCCGGCACCATGATTTCGATGCCGGTGTTGAGCTTGGCCGGCTTCGGGCGCTTGGTCGCGGTGCCACCCTTCAGCTCCGGCGGCGTCTCGATCACTTCCAGCACCACCGAGGCCGGCAGCTGGATCGCCACCGGCTGCTCGTCGATCACCTGCACGTAGATGCCGGTCAGGCCGTCGGTGATGTAGCCGGCGTCATCGCCGATCACGTCCGCGTCCAGGGTGTAGGGGGTGTAGTCCTCGTCATCGAGGAACACGAAGGCATCGCCATCCTTGTACGAATAGGTGGACTGGCGGCGGAGCAGTTCGACCTCGACCAGGTTGTCGTCGGCATCGAAGCTGGCGTCGAGCTTGTTGCCGCCCGGCACGCTGTACATGATGAAGCGGAAGCGGACGTTGCCGCCGCGACCCTGCGGCGAGCTGCGCTCGATGTCGCGGATCTGGTACACGCCGTTGTTGTACTCGACGACGTTGCCCTTCTTGATGTCGTTGGCTTTCATGGTGATCTAGGTCGTTGGGGGAGGGCGCCGTCCCGGCGCCCGGGGGAATCACTTCGGAGCGAGGCGGGTAGCGCCGTCCAGGCGGATGGTCTCGCCGTTGAGGTAGGTGTTGCCAAGGATGAAGCCGACCAGGCTGGCGAAGTCTTCCGGCTTGCCCAGACGCGACGGGAACGGGATCGAGGCGGCCAGCGACTGCTGCACGGCCTCGGGCATGCCATCGACCATCGGCGTCCAGAACACGCCCGGGGCGATGGTGTTGACGCGGATGCCAAAGCGCGACAGTTCGCGCGCCATCGGCAGCGTCATCGAGACCACGCCGCCCTTGCTGGCGGCATACGCGGCCTGGCCGATCTGGCCTTCATAGGCAGCGATGCTGGCGGTGTTGATGATCACGCCGCGCTCGCCGTCGGTACCGGCTTCGTTGTGCTGCATGCGATTGGCCGCGGCCTTGGCGACGTTGAAGCTGCCGACCAGGTTGACCATCACCGTGCCCTGGAAGCCAGCCAGCGGCATCGGGCCTTCCTTGCCCAGCACGCGGCCGGCGCCGAGGATGCCGGCACAGTTCATCGCCACGTTCAGGCCGCCGAGGAAATCGTGGGCCTGGTCGATGGCCGCAGCCACGGCTGCCTCATCGCTGACGTTGACGTTGAAATAGCGGGCCTTGTCGGTACCCAGCCCGGCAACGGCGGTTGCACCCTTGTCGTCGTTGAGGTCGAACAGGGCCACCTTGCCGCCCTGGGCGACGAGGTGCTGGGCCACGGCCAGGCCGAGGCCGGAAACGCCGCCAGTGATCACGGCACGTACGGAAGACAGCTGCATTGAACGGTCCTGCAGGTTCGAGAACCGCCGATTCTAACGGAAGCCGCGACCGCCGCTGTTGTGCACTGCGCCGCCTTTGCGGGGCGGCGCAGTGCGGTGGTCAACCGGCCGCGGCCAGCGCCTGGCCGGTGCGGCTGGCGGTGGCGCGGCCGAGCAGGCCGGCCAGCCAGCGGCCGGTTTCGGCCAGGGCCGGCAGGTCCACGCCGCTGTCCAGGCCCAGGCCCTGCAGCAGGTAGACCACGTCTTCGCTGGCCACATTGCCGCTGGCGCCCTTCGCATACGGGCAGCCACCGGCGCCGGACACCGCGCTGTCGACCACGCGCACGCCTTCTTCAAGGCAGGTGGCGATGTTGGCGATGGCCTGGCCGTAGGTGTCGTGGAAATGCACGGCCAGCGCCGCCATCGGGATCTCGGCGGCGACCGCCTGCAGCATCGCCCGTGCCTTGCGCGGGGTGCCGACGCCGATGGTGTCGCCCAGTGAGATTTCGTAACAGCCCATCTGGTGCAGGGCGCGCGCCACCCGCACCACGTCGGCCAGCGGCACCTCGCCCTGGTAGGGGCAGCCGAGCACGGTGGAGACGTAGCCACGCACGCGCACGCCATCGGCGGCGGCGCGGCGCAGGATCGGCTCGAACCGGGCCAGCGATTCATCGATGCCGGCATTGGTGTTGGTGCGGTTGAACGCCTCGGACGCGGCGGTGAACACTGCCACTTCCTCCACGCCGACCGCACGGGCACGGTCGTAGCCCTGTTCGTTCGGCACCAGTACCGGGTAGTGGATGCCCGGCCGGCGCTGGATGCCGGCATAGACCTCGGCGGCGTCGGCCAGCTGCGGGATCCACTTCGGGCTGACGAAGCTGGTCGCCTCGATGCTGCGCAGGCCGGTGGCCGACAGGCGGTTGATCAGTTCGATCTTGTCGGCGGTGGAGACCGACTGCTTTTCGTTCTGCAGGCCGTCACGCGGGCCGACCTCGACGATGCGGACGTAGTCGCTCATGCGGTTGCCCCATCGGCAGGGCGGTGGCAGACCGCCTCGATGTTGTTGCCATCCGGGTCGAGTACGAAGGCACCGTAGTAGTCGGGGTGGTACCACGGGCGCAGGCCCGGGGCGCCGTTGTCGCGGCCGCCGGCGGCGAGCGCGGCGGCATGGAAGGCGTCCACCTGGGCGCGGCTGGCGCAGGCAAAAGCCACGTGCACGCCGTGGCTGGCAGTGCCGCCATTGCCAAGCCAGAAGAACGGCTTGCCGTCGTTGCCGAAGCCGATGTGGTCGTGGGCGCCGGTCTGTTCGGCGGTCACTTCCATCACCACGCCGATCTGCAACGGCGCCAGTGCCTGCAGGAAGAAGGCCTTGCTGCGCGCCAGGTCGGCGCTGGTCAAACCAAGATGATCGAGCATGTTCAGGCTTCCGTGACCCAGTGGGGGGCGCGCTTGTCGAGGAAGGCGCCCAGGCCTTCCTGGCCTTCGGCGGACACCCGCAGGCGCGCGATCAGGGCGGCATTATCGCGATCCAGGGTGTCGCGGTCATGGCTGTCGCGGACCTGGCGGACCAGTTGCTTGGCGGTGGACGAGGCGATCGGGCCGGCCTTGTCGAGCAGGGCCAGCTGGCGTTGCACGGCCTCGTCCAGGCGTTCGGGCTCGACCAGCTGGTGGACCAGGCCGATGCGCAGCGCGGTGTCGGCGTCGAAATGCTCGCCGGTGGCGAACCAGCGGCGGGCCTGGCGCGGGCCGATGGCTTCGATCACATAGGGCGAGATCACCGCCGGCAGCAGGCCGAGGCGGCTTTCGGTCAAGCCGAAGCGGGCCGAGGTGCTGGCGATGGCGATGTCGCAGCAGGCGACCAGGCCGACGCCGCCGCCGAAGGCCGCGCCATGGACCCGGGCCAGGGTCGGTTTGGGCAGCTCGTCCAGGGTGCGCATCAGCCGGGCCAGGGCCAGCGAGTCCTCGCGGTTATCGGCTTCGCTGGCCGCCGCCATGCCGCGCATCCACTGCATGTCGGCACCTGCCGAGAAGGAGGCGCCGTGGCCGGCCAGCACCACCGCGCGCACCGAAGCATCGTGGCCGGCGGCCTCCAGTGCGGCGGTCAGCCGGGCGATCAGCCCGGCGTCAAAGGCGTTGTGCAGCTCCGGCCGGTTCAGCCAGAGGGTGAGGGCGGCGCCGCTGCGCTCGATCTGCAAAGCATCGTTCATGGGATTCCAGGGTCACTCCATACCTGTATGGATCATAGCGGGCCATTGGTCATGGGCCATGACGCGACGCGGGAATGTTAGAATCGAGAACCATTTACATCCAGCAGAGAACACGCTAGATGACGCTGTCCGAACTGCCGCTGCACACCTCGGCCGTGGTCGAGTCCGTGCAGGACCTGCATGCGAACGATGCCATCGCCCGTCGCCTGCGCGAGCTGGGTTTCGTGAAGGGCGAGGAAGTACGCCTGGTGGCCAAGGGCCCGGTGGGGGGAGAGCCGCTGCTGGTGCAGGTCGGGTTCACCCGTTTCGCGCTGCGGATCAGTGAAGCCAAGCGGGTCGTGGTGGACGCCGCCAGCCAGGAACGACGCGCATGACTGCTACTGCCACTACCGCCCCCCTGCGCGTTGCGCTGGTCGGTAACCCCAACAGCGGCAAGACCGCTCTGTTCAACCAGCTGACCGGCAGCCGGCAGAAGGTTGCCAACTACACCGGCGTCACCGTCGAGCGCAAGGAAGGCCGCCTGCGTGCGCCGTCCGGCCGCGAGTTCGCGGTACTCGACCTTCCGGGTGCCTACAGCCTGCATCCGGCCAGCCTGGACGAGGCGATCACCCGTGACCTGTGCCGGGGTTTCTATCCGGGCGAAGCCGCGCCGGATGTGCTGCTGTGCGTGATCGACGCCACCAACCTGCGCCTGCACCTGCGTTTCGCTCTGGAACTGCGCGAGCTGGGCAAGCCGATGGTGGTGGCGCTGAACATGGTCGATGCGGCCCAGCGCCGCGGCATCCAGGTGGACGTGGCCGCGCTGGAGCGCGAGCTGGGCGTGCCGGTGGTGGAGACCGTGGCGGTGCGCAAGCAAGGCGCCAAGGCCCTGGTCGAGCGCCTCGATGCGATGGTGCCGCACCTGGATGCACCGGTGCCGGGCCCGGAAGGTGGCATCGACTACCATGCCAAGGTGCGCGAGATCCTGTCGGTCGCCGTGCGGATGCCAGCGCGGACCGCGAAGATCGACGACGCGCTGGACCGCTGGCTGCTGCACCCGGTGTTCGGCCTGGTCAGCCTGGCGGTGGTGATGTTCCTGATCTTCCAGGCGGTGTACGCCTGGGCGACGCCGTTGATGGACGGCATCGAAGCCGGCTTTGCCTGGCTGGGCGAGTTTGTCGGCAGCGTGCTGCCGGAAGGTCCGCTGGCCAGCCTGCTGACCGACGGCATCATCGCTGGTGTCGGTGGCGTGGTGGTGTTCCTGCCGCAGATCCTGATCCTGTTCTTCTTCATCCTCGTGCTGGAGGAGTCCGGTTACCTGCCGCGCGCGGCGTTCCTGCTCGACCGCATGATGGCCGCCGCCGGGTTGTCCGGCCGCTCGTTCATCCCGCTGCTGTCCAGCTTTGCCTGCGCAGTGCCGGGCATCATGTCCACGCGCAGCATCCAGGACCCACGTGACCGCCTGGCCACGATCCTGGTGGCGCCGTTGATGACCTGTTCCGCACGCTTGCCGGTGTACGCGCTGCTGATTGGTGCGTTCATTCCGCAGAAGACGGTGTGGGGCGTGTTCAACCAGCAGGGGCTGGTCCTGTTCGGCCTGTACGCCGCCGGTATCCTCAGCGCGCTGGCGATGTCGTGGATCATGAAGAAGTGGCGTCGCGACAAGAGTGAGCATCCACTGATGCTGGAGCTGCCGTCTTACCGCCTGCCGCATGCGCGTGACCTGGCCGTGGGCCTGTACGAGCGTGGCATGATCTTCCTCAAGCGCGTCGGTGGCATCATCCTGGCGCTGACCATCCTGCTGTGGGTGCTGCTGTCGTTCCCGGCGGCTCCCGCTGGCGCCACGATGCCGGCCATCGACTACAGCTACGCCGGCCAGATCGGCCATGCGATGGCCGTGTTCTTCGCGCCGCTGGGCTTCAACTGGCAGATCTGCATCGCACTGATCCCGGGCCTGGCCGCGCGCGAAGTGGCGGTATCGTCGCTGGCCACGGTCTACGCGCTGTCCGCGGCCGATGACGATGCCGCCAGCCAGGCGCTGACCCCACTGATCAGCGACGGCTGGTCGCTGGCGACCGCGCTGTCGCTGCTGGTCTGGTACATCTACGCCCCGATGTGCATCTCGACGCTGGCCACCATCAAGCGTGAGACCAATTCGTGGAAGCAGATGGGCTTCGCCGCGTTCTACCTGTTCGCCGCGGCCTATGTGGCTGCGCTGATCACCTACCAGGTGACCAAGGCGCTGGGAGGCGGCTGATGGATACCGGCCTGCTGATCCAGTACCTGATCATCGCGGTGGCCGTGCTGGTCAGTGCCTGGGTGGTGCTGAAGAAGCAGTTCCCGGGCACCGTGCGCACGCTGCGCGGGGCCTTGGCGCTGGCCCTGCTGAAGCCGGGTCGCCCCGGCTGGATGCAGGCGCTGGGGCGGAAGATCGCGCCGCCGGCGACTGGAGGTGGTGGTGCCTGTGGTGGTTGTGACAGCTGCGGGCCAACTCCACCGAAGCAGCACTGACGCTGCTTTTCCTGCGCTGGTGGCTGCGAACCTTCTGCCGGTGGGTGCGGGCCCTCCCCCTGTGGGTGCGAACCTTGGTTCGCACGCTCTCCGGATTCAAACCTCTCTCCGGATGATCGCCCGGAAGCGACCATCCTGATTCAATCGCCGCACCGATTCCCGGTTTCCATGGCTGGCCGCGAAGCCGGCCACGTCGGCAAGGGCAAAGAGCAGCAGGCCTTTCAGCGCGTCGCGGTTGCCGGCCTGCAGCAGATCTTCAAGATCCTGCTGGATGAAGGTCCGGCGCAGGCCTGGCGTCTCTTCGATCCGCCAGTCGACATGGGGCGTGGGAATGCTGGAGCGGTACCTGAAGGCCGTTTCAAGATCGTCAGGCGCGAGCGGATACTCGAGCAGCTCTGGAAAGTAGAGTCCAGCATTCACATAGAAGCCCCGGTTTTCGTTGGCGCGTTGGTGATTCACGACAAGCAGGGCGGCATCCAGCAAGCGGTAGCGGGTCGTAGACGTTCCGGCAAAGCCGGTCTTCCTGGCGCACTTGCTGAAGACGGTCGAGGATTTCATGGGTTCTGCCTGGGCCGGAAGACGGGCCACAGCCTTGAGGCGCAGTGCCCGACGGTCAATTGGCAAACGCGACATCCGGAACACTGGCCAGCATTTCATCCACGCATGGCGTGGATCTACCGGGCGCGTGAGCCCAGCTCTGCTGCCAGCGCCAGCCACCGATTGCGTTGCTCCGGCGAGCTGCTGCGTACCGCACCGAGGCGGCTGACACGCACCGGGCGGATGCCGCAGAACTGCAGGATGGTGGCGCGGATCTGGCTGATGCCCGGGTCGCGGTAGATCCAGCGGTAATACCAGGGCGGCGTGTCCAGGGTGGTGATCACCCGTGCGCTGCGTCCGGCCAGCAGCCGGTCCCACCACACCGAATCGCGCCGGTAGCGGAAGGCGTACCCCGGCAGCAGCACGCGATCGAAGAAGCCCTTCAGCAGGGCCGGCATTGCACCCCACCAGGTGGGGTAGACCAGCACCAGATGATCGCAGGCTTCGATCGCCTCGGCGGCGTCCTGCAGATCCGTTTCCAGCGGCTGGATCTGGCGGTAGCCGTGGCGCAGCACCGGGTCGAATTCAAGATCGCCCAGTGCGATCAGGCGTACCCGGTGGCCGGCGTTTTCAGCGGCGGTGGCATAGCGCTGGGCGAGCGCGCCGCACAGGCTGTCGCGGTCGGGATGGCCGAGCAGGATCAGGACGGAACGGGACACGGCAACCTCGGGCAATGGAAAGTGCGCGAGGTTGGGGTCTGCCCCAGGGGCAGAGTCAAACCGGGGTGGTGCAGCCGCTGGGATCCAGGATGCAGTCGCCGCTGCCGGAGTGCAGCCACTGCTGCAGTTCGTCGGTGACCTGCTGCAGGGCGAGCTCGACCTGCGCCAGCCGCGCCCGTTCGCTGGCAATGCGTGTGCGCTGCTGTTCCAGCAAGGCCAGCACCGCAGGCCAGTCGAGCCGTCCGTCGCGGCGCTGCAGGCGCGAGATCGCGGCCAGGGTGATACCCAGCGCCAGTGCCTGGCGGATCAGCTGCACCCAGGCCACGTCCTGTTCGCTGTAGTCGCGATAGCGGTTCAGTCGTGGCACCGGCGGCAACAGGCCACGCGCCTCGTACAGGCGGATGGCCTTGGCGCTGGCACCGGTCAGGCGGCTGACCTCGGAGATGCGCATCGGTTCAGTTCCGCACCAGTCCGCCATCGACCACCAGGTTCTGGCCGGTCACCGCGCGCGACCAGGGGCTGGCGAAGAAGAGCGCGGCATCGGCGAATTCGGCCGGTGTGGTGACGCTGCGCAGTGGCGTGTTGGCGGCGATGTAGTCGAACACCGCTTCGGGCGTGGCGGCGCTGGCATCGGTGGTGCGCAGCAGGCCACCGGACAGCATGTTCACGGTGATGCCATGCGGGCCGAGGTCGCCGGCCAGGGTGCGGGTCAGCGACAGCAGTGCGGCCTTGGCGGCGGTGTAGTCGTGGTAGGGCACGACCGGGTTCTGGAACAGGTTGGTGCCGATGTTGATCACCCGGCCGAAGCGACGGGCCTGCATGCCGGGCAGGGCCGCCTGCACGGTGTTCAGCGCGCCGCGCACGCTGCCCTCGAACTGCGCCTGAAAGGCCGGCCAGCCGATATCTGCGGCGCCGTCGCGGGCATCGCCATTGAACGAGAACGCCGCCAGCGCGTTGTTGACCACGGTTGTCACGCCTTGCCCGAAGTGGGCCATTGCCTGCTGCAGCATCGCATCGACCTGGCCGCGGTCGGTGACGTCGGCCGGCAGTGCGATCGCCTGTCCGCTCAGCTCGGCAGCCAGGGCACGTGCGGCGCCTTCGCTGCGGTGGTAATTGACGATGACGCGCGCGCCCTGTGCGGCGAAGGCGCGGGCGATGTGCTGGCCAAGTCCGCGTCCGCCACCGGTGACCAGCACCAGCTGTTCGCTGATCTGCATGAGGGAGCTGCCATCCATTGCATGAAAGGGCATGCAGCGTAGCAGCGATGGCGCTTGCCGGAGCGGGCGTGCTGCCGCTAGCCTGCAGGCATGAACCAGACTCCCCTGCGATTGCTCATTCACGGCGCCTCCGGGCGCATGGGCCAGGCCCTGCTGCGGCTGGCCGCCGAACATCCCGAAACCCTGCAGATCGTGGCCGCAGTGGCCGGCCGTGCGCCGGCGCAGCGCGTGGTCGACGGCGTGCCGTTCTTCGGTGCCAGCGAACTGCCCGGCGCGCCGGTGTTCGACGTGGCGATCGACTTCAGCCTGCCGGAGGGTTTCGACCCGATGCTGGCGTTGTGCGTGGAGCGGGGTGCCGGGCTGGTGTCGGGCACCACCGGGATCTCCAGCACGCAGCGCCAGGCGCTGGACGCGGCGGCTGCGAAGATCCCGCTGGTCTGGGCCTCCAACTTCAGCCTGGGCGTGGCGGTGCTGGACGAGTTGGTAGAGCGCGCGGCGCAGGCGCTGGCTGGCTGGGACTGCGACATCGTCGAATCGCACCACACCCAGAAGAAGGACGCGCCATCGGGCACCGCGCTGACCCTGGGCGCGGCCGCGCAGCGGGGCGGGGCGGAGCCGCACTACGCCAGCCTGCGCGCCGGTGACATCGTCGGCGAGCATCTGGTGCAGTTCACCGGGCCGGGCGAGCGCATCGAACTGGTGCACCGGGCCACCAACCGCGACATCTTCGCCCGCGGCGCCCTGTTCGCCGCCCGCCAGCTGCAGGGCCGGGCCCCGGGCAGCTACCGGGTGCGCGATCTGCTGGACGGGCCGCGTTAACCGGTAGCGCCGGGCCGTGCCCGGCGTCGGTGTCGGTTCCGCCGGGCATGGCCCGGCGCTACCAGCGGGCGCCGCATACGCCGCCGGATTGAAATGAATACGCAATCGCCTGTTCATCAAGCGCGATAACCGCTGGCGCGAGCGCCCCGGCAGCGCTACAATTCGCACTCGCCGAATCACGAAAGCCGGACCGGTCCCAGACCGTACGTCCGCGCTTTTTTGCAACCGGATTTCCGTGAAGCGCAGGCGTGACTTCGGCAGCCCCCTCGGTAGCCAAAGTGAGATTCCCGTGACCCAAGCCGCAATCCTCGTCCTCGAAGACGGCACCGTATTCGAGGGCGAATCCGTAGGCGCGCCCGGCCTGTCCGTCGGTGAGGTGGTGTTCAACACCGCCATGACCGGCTACCAGGAAGTGCTGACCGACCCGTCCTACGCCCGGCAGATGGTCACGCTGACCTATCCGCATATCGGTAACACCGGCATGACCGACCAGGACAATGAAGCGTCCAAGGTGTGGTCGGCCGGCCTGATCGTGCGCGACGTTCCGCGCCGTCCCAGCAACTGGCGCAGCCAGGTGTCGCTGCAGGACTGGCTGATCCAGCGCGGCGTGGTCGCCATCGCCGGCATCGACACCCGCAAGCTGACCCGCATCCTGCGCGAGAAGGGCGCGCAGAACGGTGCACTGATGGCCGGCGACATCGACGTGGAAAAGGCACTGGAAGCCGCCCGCAAGTTCCCGGGGCTGAAGGGCATGGATCTGGCCAAGGTTGTCACTACCGAGAAGACCTACACCTGGACCGAGGGCCAGCTGGACCTGGATGCCAACGCCTTCGTCAGCGTGCCGTCCCGGTTCAAGGTCGTGGCTTACGACTTCGGCGTGAAGACCAACATCCTGCGCATGCTGGCCGAGCGTGGCTGCGAAGTGACCGTGGTACCGGCGCAGACTCCGGCCGCCGAAGTGCTGGCGCTGAAGCCGGACGGCGTGTTCCTGTCCAATGGCCCGGGTGACCCGGAACCGTGCGACTACGCCATCGAAGCGATCAAGACCTTCATCGACGTGAAGATCCCGACCTTCGGCATCTGCCTGGGCCACCAGCTGCTGGGCCTGGCCTCGGGCGCGCAGACCATGAAGATGGGCCACGGCCACCACGGTGCCAACCACCCGGTGCAGGACCTGGACAGCGGCCGGGTGATGATCACCTCGCAGAATCATGGCTTCGCGATCGATGAAGCGACCCTGCCGCCGACCCTGCGCGTGACCCACCGTTCGCTGTTCGATGGCACCAACCAGGGCGTGGCCCGCACCGACGTGCCGGCGTTCTCGTTCCAGGGCCACCCGGAAGCGTCGCCGGGCCCGACCGACGTCGGTCCGTTGTTCGACCGCTTCGTGGTGCTGATGGAGCAGGCCAAGGCGTGATCAGTACGCCGCCGGCCCCCCGGTGGCGTCGCGATGGACCGTAAGCCGCCGCATCGCTGCTGCCCCTGGCGCGGCGCTGCGGATCAAGATTCCTGATCGACAGCGTGCGATCACTCCCCCTTGTCACGCTGTACTGACTTAGAGAAGAAAATGCCCAAGCGCACTGACCTCAAGACCATCCTCATCATCGGTGCTGGCCCGATCGTCATCGGCCAGGCCTGCGAGTTCGACTACTCCGGCGCCCAGGCCTGCAAGGCCCTGCGTGACGAGGGTTACCGCGTGGTGCTGGTCAACAGCAACCCGGCCACCATCATGACCGACCCGGAGATGGCCGACGCCGTCTACATCGAGCCGATCAACTGGCAGACGGTCGAGAAGATCATCGCCAAGGAAAAGCCCGACGCGCTGCTGCCGACCATGGGTGGCCAGACCGCGCTGAACTGCGCGCTGGACCTGGCCGACAACGGCGTGCTGGAGAAGTACAACGTCGAACTGATCGGCGCCAAGCGCGAAGCGATCCGCATGGCCGAAGACCGCGAGCTGTTCCGCGTGGCCATGGGTGAGATCGGCCTGGAATGCCCGACCGCCGCCGTCGCCCACACCCTGGACGAAGCGCTGGAGATCCAGACCCGCGTCGGCTACCCGACCATCATCCGCCCCAGCTTCACCCTGGGCGGCAGCGGTGGCGGCATTGCCTACAACCGCGAAGAGCTGGTCGAGATCGTCAGCCGCGGCCTGGAACTGTCGCCGACCACTGAAGTGCTGGTGGAAGAGTCGGTGCTGGGCTGGAAGGAATTCGAGATGGAAGTGGTCCGCGATACTGCGGACAACTGCATCATCGTCTGCTCGATCGAAAACCTGGACCCGATGGGCGTGCACACCGGTGACTCGATCACCGTGGCGCCGGCGCAGACCCTGACCGACAAGGAATACCAGCGCCTGCGCGATGCCTCCATCGCCGTGCTTCGCAAGATCGGCGTCGATACCGGTGGCTCGAACGTGCAGTTTGGTATCAACCCGAAGACCGGCCGCGTGGTCGTCATCGAGATGAATCCGCGTGTGTCGCGTTCCTCGGCGCTGGCCTCCAAGGCCACCGGCTTCCCGATTGCCAAGGTCGCCGCGAAGCTGGCCGTGGGCTACACCCTGGACGAACTGAAGAACGAGATCACCGGCGGCCTGACCCCGGCCTCGTTCGAGCCGTCCATCGACTACGTCGTCACCAAGATCCCGCGTTTCGCCTTCGAGAAGTTCCCGGCCGCCGACGCCCGCCTGACCACCCAGATGAAGTCGGTGGGCGAGGTGATGGCGATGGGCCGCACTTTCCAGGAGTCGGTGCAGAAGGCCCTGCGTGGCCTGGAAACCGGCAAGGTCGGCTTCGACCCGACCGGCCTGGACCTGGCCAACGAAGAAGACCTGCAGACCCTGCGCCGCGAGCTGAAGGCGCCGGGCCCGGAGCGCCTGTTCTTCGTCGCCGATGCGTTCCGCGCCGGCATGAGCGTGGAAGAGATCTACGCACTGTCGTTCATCGATCACTGGTTCCTGGACCAGATCGAGGAAATCATCGCGGCGGAAGCTGAAGTCACTGCCGGTGGCATCGATGCGCTGGACGCTGCACGCCTGCGCAAGCTGAAGCGCGCTGGCTTCTCCGACGCGCGCCTGGCGCAGCTGACCGGTACCAACGAAGCCGCCATCCGCGCGCTGCGTCGTGCGCACAAGGTACGCCCGGTCTACAAGCGCGTGGACTCCTGTGCCGGTGAGTTCTCCACCGGTACCGCCTACCTGTACTCGACCTACGAGGACGAGTGCGAGGCCGCGCCGAGCAACCGCGACAAGATCATGATCCTGGGCGGTGGCCCGAACCGCATCGGCCAGGGCATCGAGTTCGACTACTGCTGCGTGCACGCGGCACTGGCGCTGCGCGAGGATGGCTATGAAACCATCATGGTCAACTGCAACCCGGAAACCGTGTCGACCGACTACGACACCTCCGACCGCCTGTACTTCGAACCACTGACCCTGGAAGACGTGCTGGAAATCGTCGAGCTGGAACAGCCGAAGGGCGTGATCGTGCAGTACGGCGGCCAGACCCCGCTGAAGCTGGCGCGCGCGCTGGAAGCCAACGGCGTGCCGGTGATCGGCACCAGCCCGGACTCGATCGACCTGGCCGAAGACCGTGAGCGCTTCCAGCAGCTGGTCGACAAGCTGGGCCTGAAGCAGCCGCCGAACCGCATCGCCCGCAACGACCAGGAAGCCCTGCTGCTGGCCCGCGAGATCGGCTACCCGCTGGTGGTGCGCCCGAGCTACGTGCTGGGCGGCCGTGCGATGGAGATCGTCTACGGCGAAGCCGACCTTGCCCGCTACGTGCGCGACGCGGTGAAGGTGTCCAACGATTCGCCGGTGCTGCTGGACCGCTTCCTCGACAACGCCGTCGAGTGCGACGTCGACATCATCGCCGACAAGGATGGCAACGTCCTGATCGGTGGCGTGATGGAGCACATCGAAGAAGCTGGCGTGCACTCGGGCGATTCCTCCTGCTCGCTGCCGCCGTACTCGCTGTCGGCTGAAACCCAGGCCGAACTGCGCCGCCAGGTGGTGGAGCTGGCCAAGGCCCTGAACGTGGTCGGCCTGATGAACACCCAGTTCGCGATCCAGACCAGCGACGAAGGTGCCGACACCATCTACCTGCTGGAAGTGAACCCGCGTGCCTCGCGCACCGTGCCGTTCGTGTCCAAGGCCACCGGCATGCCTCTGGCCAAGATCGCCGCCCGTTGCATGGCTGGCAAGAGCCTGGCCGAGCAGGGTGCAACCAAGGAAATCGTGCCGGACTATTACTCGGTGAAGGAAGCGATCTTCCCGTTCGCCAAGTTCCAGGGCGTCGATCCGATCCTCGGGCCGGAGATGCGCTCCACCGGTGAAGTGATGGGCGTAGGCCGCACCTTCAACGCCGCCTTCGCGCGTGCGCAGGAAGCCGGTGGCATCAAGGCGCCGCCGGTCGGCAAGGCCTTCGTTTCGGTGCGTGATCCGGACAAGAAGCGCGTGCTGCCGGTGGCCAAGGCGCTGCTGGCGCGTGGCTACAGCCTGGTCGCCACCCGTGGCACCGCCGCGTGGCTGCAGCAGCATGGCATGGACTGCGAGATCATCAACAAGGTGGTCGAAGGCCGTCCTCACATCGTCGACTCGATCAAGAACGGCGAGATCGTCTACATCGTCAACACGACCGAAGGTCGTTCGGCGATCAACGACTCGTTCTCGATCCGTCGCGAGGCACTGCAGCATCGCGTCACCTACTCGACCACCATTGCCGGCGCCAAGGCGCTGGTGGATTCACTGGAATTCCGCGGCACCGGCCCCGTCTGGTCGCTGCAGGAGCTGCACAAGGAGTTGAATGCATGAGAGCCCCCATCACGATGAAGGGCGCGCAGAAGCTGCGCGACGAACTGGATCACCTGAAGTCGGTCAAGCGGCCGAAGGTGATCGCCGCGATCGCCGAGGCGCGTGAGCACGGTGACCTGAAGGAGAACGCCGAGTACCATGCCGCGCGCGAGGAACAGGGCTTCATCGAAGGCCGCATCAAGCAGCTGGAAGGTGAGCTGTCGCACGCCGAAATCATCGACGTGAGCAAGCTCAATGCCGGCTCCAAGGTGGTGTTCGGCGCCAGCGTGACGCTGGCCGACGTGGAAACCGACGAAGAGAAGAAGTACCAGATCGTTGGTGACCTGGAAGCGGACATCAAGCTGGGCCTGATCGCGATTTCCTCGCCGGTGGCGCGCGCGATGATCGGCAAGCTGGAAGGCGATTCGATCGTGATCGACGCCCCGGCCGGCCAGCGCGAGTACGAGATCGTCAGCGTCAGCTACGTGGACTGACCACGTGGCGACGGCGACCCTGCTGTTGCCTGCACGCAGCCGCTTTGCCGCGGCTGCGCTGCCGGACGATGTGGCGCGTGCGCTCGGCCGTGCCACGACGGTGCAGGTCGCACCGGGCGAACGCGCACAACTGACGCGCCATTTCACGGTTGCCGCGCCGCACTGGCCGGTGGCCGCGTTGACCCGCCAGCGCGACGTCGGCGATGCAGCCGGCGCCTGCTGGCTGCGTGCCGACCCGGCCTGCATGGTGCCGGACATGCACGGCGCGCGGATGATGGCCTACGGCGAGACGCTGCGGCCGACCTTGGCGGACTGCCTGGCCCTGTTGCCGGTGCTGCAGCCGCTGTTTGCCGATGCCGGATTCGTGCTCGACGCACCGGATCCTTCGCGCTGGTACCTGCGGCTTCCGATCGACCTGGCCCTGCCGGACTTCGACAGTCCGGACGAGGTGCTGGGCGATGACCTGTTCTCTCACCTGCCCGAAGGCGAGGGCGGCCGTCGTTGGCGGGCGCTGATGACCGAAGCGCAGGTGCTGCTGCACAACCATTCCTGGAACCAGCAGCGCGCCGCGCAGGGACAACAGCCGATCAATTCGCTGTGGTTCTGGGGCGGTGGCGTGATGCCGGTGTCGGTCAGCACGCCGCACGCACAGGTGCGTAGCCGCGATGCCCTGTTGCAGGGCCTGGCCCTGGCGGCTGGCGTCGCCGTGGACGGCGAGCAGGCGGTGGATGCATTGGTGGATCTGCGCCAGCTGCGTTCCCTGCAGCAGCTCGGCAATGAAGCGATCCGTCCGCTGCTGGCCGCGCTCAAGCGTGGTGAGCTGCAGCGGCTGGTGCTGGATTTCGAAGACGGCCTGCAGTTCCAGCTGGACCGTGGACAGCGCTGGCAGTTCTGGAAGAAGCCGCGCCAGCTGCACGATTGAAGCCGACGCTGCGCGCTGCCGCACAGCCACGGGTGCTGCTGATTCCCCCTGTAGCGCCGAGCCCATGCTCGGCTTCATCATTACTGGACTTCTGTAACGTAGGTCGGCAATGACCAGTGCCTGCGGCTCCGGGTTGAGCAGTATTCACCCAGATACGTCGCGCTCAGGACAAGGCGCGAGCCATCCCAGGCCCAGTGCCGGTTCGTGCCGCAGGGATCGGTGTCGGTCACAGAACCTTCTTCAAGGAATATGGCATACGGATAGAGCGGAAACAGCGTGCTCGCGGTGATCAGCGTGGGCGAAAACGGTGGGCGGTCGCGGATCAGCCATGCACCTGCGGACACGATGTAGCGGTCGGTTGCGCAATTCAACAGCGCCAGGACATGGTTGGTATCTACCCGTTCGATACGGAGTTGGCGCGACGACATCCGGTCGCACGCATTTCCCGCAGCGGCCACCGGTTGCAGCTGCTGCAGCAGATCCGACCGCTCGGCCAGCTGCGCGTCGCCTTCCTGTGCTTCGACCAGAAGCGGCGGTGCCTTCAGGGGTGGCGCGGTAACCGCAGCCGGGACCTTCGATTCCGGCTGTGAGCCCTTGCGCACCAGCGCGCCAGGCGTATCCAGCCGACCCTGTACTTCGTCCATCTTCAGCAGCAGCGTGTGGATGCCCCGGTCGGACAGCGGCCACGCGTTGCCCGAAGCGTCGCTCATCTCGACGCGCTTGCCCGCCAGCAGGGCCTCGATCATGGCGGTCACGTAGTGCGTGGGCAGCTCCAGGCCAGAGTCGAGTGCTTCGCTGTGGCCGATGGCACCGAGGTCCTCTCCGTCCACGTGCAGGTGCAACGTTCCTTCGGGTGCTACCGCCGCAGGGGTTGGTGGCACGTCCTCGCCGCCTTCGGCCATCGACAGCCGGGCGGTGACCGCCGTGCTTGGCCCGCCGCTGCGCCCGATCAGCGCGCTCAGCATCAGCGGCGCCAATGGACCGTAGGCTGCCAGCCGGCAGGTGCGGGTGTTGTCGCAGGCCATCACGCCGTCGCCTTCCACGAACGATATGCCAACCGGCTCTGTGGCCGTTGCCGTCGATGCCAGTGTCAGCAACGCCAACAGGAGTGGCGTGCGTAACAGTGAAGATGCGTGCATTCAACGCACCTCGCTGATCAGGGTTGGCAGCATCCAGTGTCCGCCCGGTATGCCGCGACACAGGCCCGTACTGAAAGCGCCGCTGGGCTGGAATCTGCGGCCGTCCCATACCCAGTCCGAGCCGGAAACACAGTCGCCAATGCCACGGCCCTTGTAGCGTGCGTAGAGCGTGCGTTCGGCGCGCGAGAAGCCCTCTGCCTCCAGCGTGATCGTCTGCGGGGCAAACGGCGGCTGATCACGCGCGATCCAGAAGCCATTGCTGTAGTTGTACGCCCCCATCTGGCACAGCGCCTGCACCAGTACATGGTGCTCGTCCAGCCGCTCGATCACCATTTCCGGGGTGCCCGTGTACTCGATCAGGCGCGGACAGTCGTCACTGTCGCCGAGCGTGGCGATCACGGCATCGCGCAGCGCTTCGCTGCTTCCCAGTTCGCTATCTCCGGAACGTGGCGCCACCAGCGCCGCGCTCACGATCACCGGCTTGGCGTATGCAGCCGGCACTCTGGTTTCGGCGCGCGTGCCACGCCGCACCAGGGCGCCGGGTGTACCGATCCTTCCCTGTGTCTCGTCCATTTTCAGCAGTACGGCGGCAGCCCCACGGTCGGAAATCGGCCAGCGTGTGCCGTTGTTGTCGATGACCTCGATGCGGGCCCGGCCGGGCAGGGCCGCCAGCAAGGCTTCCACCTGCGCGGGCCGCAGCGTCACGGCCTCGTCGGCACCGGTGTCGTGCACCGGGCCCAGATCAAGTCCGTTCACCTGCAGGCGTAGCGCTCCTTCAGGCATTGCGCTTTCGCCATCCTCGCCCATCCGCAGCCGCGCCTTCACTGTTGTACCGGGACCGCCGGCACGTTCCAACATCAGGCCCAGCAGGCTGTCTGCGTTTTCCGGTCCATAACCCGCGGCACGGCAGGTGCCGGTGTTGTCGCAGGCCAGGAACCAGTCGTGGTGCACGAACTCGATACCGGGTGTGGCCGTCGTGTTTCCGGCATCGGGGGCGAGCGGCAGCAGCAGGCCTACAATCAGTGCGCTCAGCGGGCGGTACATGGCGAATTCCGTTTCAGAAGCGAACAAGCATGGGCGATGGCCGCGCCTGCGCCAAGCCCGGGAAGAGCCGGGCACGCCGAGCGGGTATCATGCGCGGGTCTTCCGTCACCCGGCGATGCCGATGTCCCTTGCCGCCGATGCTGTGCATTCATCCCCTGATACGCCGACGATCCGCCGCCGCGATGCGGTCGCGCCCGGAAGCTGGCCGGAGGGCACGCTGCCGCTGCTGGCGCGCCTGTACGCTGCACGCGGCGCGCATACCCCGGAGCTCGCGCAGCCGAAACTGGGCAATCTGCACGCCCCCGAGCTGCTGACCGGCATCGACGATGCGGTGGGCTTGCTGGTCGAGGCCATCGCCAACGACAAGCGCATCCTGGTGGTCGGCGATTTCGATTGCGATGGTGCCACCGCCTGTGCGGTCGGTGTGCGCGGCCTGCGCATGCTCGGCGCGCAACACGTCTTCCACGCGGTGCCGAACCGCATGGTGCATGGCTATGGCCTGTCGCCGTCGCTGGTGGAGGAGCTGGCCGCGCTGCAGCCGGACCTGCTGGTCACAGTCGACCACGGCATTGCCTGCCATGCCGGCGTGACTGCGGCCAAGGCACGTGGCTGGCAGGTACTGGTCACCGACCACCATCTGCCGGGCCCTCAGCTGCCGCCGGCCGACGTCATCGTCGATCCGAATCTGGACGGCGACGCCTTCCCCAGTAAATCGCTGGCCGGTGTCGGCGTGATCTTCTACGTGCTGATGGCGCTGCGCCGGCAGATGCGCGAAGCCGGTGTCTTTGCCGATGGCAAGGGACCTGACCTGACCACGCTGCTGGACCTGGTGGCGGTCGGCACCGTCGCCGACCTGGTGGCGCTGGATCCGAACAACCGTGCGCTGGTCAGTGCGGGCCTGCGCCGTCTGCGCGCAGGGCAGGGTTGTGTCGGCCTGCGTGCGCTGATCGAAGCCAGTGGCCGTGACGCCACGCGACTGACGGCCACCGATATTGGCTTCGCACTCGGCCCACGCCTGAACGCGGCGGGCCGGCTGGAAGACATGGCGCTGGGCATCGCGCTGCTGCTGACCGAAGACCCACGGCAGGCGCGCGAGATCGCGCAGACGCTGGAGCAGATCAATGCGGAACGGCGCGCCGTGCAGCAGTCGATGACTGACGACGCCGAGCAGGCGTTGACCCGTGTGGTGCTGGACATGGCCGGCCAGCGCCCGGTGGCTGCCTGCCTGTTCGACGCGGACTGGCATCCGGGCGTGGTCGGTCTGGTTGCATCGAAGATGAAGGATCGCCTGCATCGCCCGGTGATCGCCTTCGCGCCGGCCGAACCGGGCGCCGACACCCTGCGTGGCTCGGCGCGCTCGATCCCCGGCCTGCACATCCGTGACGCACTGGCGCTGGTCGATGCGCGCCATCCGGGTCTGATCGAACGCTTCGGTGGGCATGCCATGGCGGCTGGACTGAGCATGCGCCTGGATCACGTCGATGACTTCAAGGCCACCTTTGTGGCCGTGGTGCTGGAAATGCTCGATCCGGCGGCACTGCAGCAGCAGGTTCTCAGCGACGGCGAACTGGCCGCCGACGAGCTCGATCATCGCCACGCCGTCGCGTTGCGCCTGGCCGGACCGTGGGGCCAGGGCTTCCCCGAACCGTTGTTCGACGGCTACTTCGAAGTGGCCAACTGGCGCGTGCTGAAGGAGCGCCACCTCAAGCTGGAGCTGCGCCTGCCGGGCGTACCCGGCACGATCAACGCGATCCATTTCGGCGGCTGGCACGGCAACGCACCGGGCCGCCACGTGCATCTCGCTTACCGGCTCGCCTGCGATGACTATCGCGGCGGCAGCGCCATCCAGCTGATTGTGGAGCACAGCCTCCCCGCTTGAAGAAAAAGGGACGGAGGGGATCAAGTCGTTTTTGCCTTGTTTGCCATTGCGACTTGATCCCCTCCGTCCCCTTTTTTGGGACCCCGCCAACCCCGTTCCGGCAGCTCGTGCGTTCAACGGTCTAAGATCCCACTGGAGTCCGGTCATGGTCTTCGCCCGATGCTGCACTGTGTTGTTGCTGGCCCTTGTGGCCTGGCCCGCTGGCGCGCAGTCGCCGCCGATCTCCCGGCCGCAGGCCGCCACGCCGCTGCTGATCGCGCCGGCCGCCGAACAACCGGTGCAGCTGCAGCGCGCACGCATCGAGGGCGAAGTCCAGGCGGGCATCGCCCAGACCCGGATCACCCTGGAATTCCATAACCCGAACCGGCGCGTGCTGGAAGGTGAGCTGCAGTTCCCGCTGGGCGACGGTCAGCAGATCAGCGGCTTCGCGCTGGATATCAACGGCGAGATGCGTGACGCGGTGCCGGTGCCCAAGGACCGCGGTCGTCAGGTATTCGAGGAGATTGCCCGCCGCGGCGTCGACCCGGGCCTGCTGGAACAGACCGCTGGCAACCAGTTCCGCCTGCGCATCTACCCGCTACCTGCCGGCGGCAGTCGGCGCGTGCAGCTGGTGATGCGTGAGCCGTTGGCCTTCGACGGCCACGGTTGGCAGTGGACGCTGCCGCTGCAGTTCGCCGCCGGTGCGGCCTCGGTTGAACTGAAGCTGCAGGCGCCTGCCACGACCAGTGCAGGTGCGGCTCCGTTCCGCATCAGCACGGGCCAGCTGCACTGGCAGGGCAAGGGCGCGCAGCTACCGGCGCAGCTGCAGTGGAGCCTGCCCGCAGCACGTCAGGCACAAGTCCAGGTGGCGCCCTGGCAGGACGGCCACTACCTGCTGGCGCAGCTGCCCGTGCCGGTCAGCCCCACGCCACGCGCGATGCCCAGCGAGGTCGGGTTGCTGTGGGATGGCTCCGGCTCAGCGGGCCAGCGCGACCGCACGCGTGAGTTCGCCCTGCTGGATCGGTACTTCGCCGCAATGGGTGACGGCACGGTGGCACTGACCGTGCTGCGCGACCGCGCCGAACCGCTACGGCGCTTCCGTATCCGCGCAGGCAACTGGAGCGAGCTGCGCGCGGCACTGCAGGCGGTGCGCCCGGACGGTGCCAGCGCGCTGGCCCAGTGGCAGCCGCAGCCGAGTGTGAAGGAATACCTGCTGGTCAGTGATGGCCTGCTGACCTATGGGCCGGAGCAATTGCCGACGCTGGCACCGGATCAGCGCCTGTTCGCGATCAGCAGCGCCGGTGCCCGCACCGACAGCACGCGCCTGCGCGGCTGGAGCGAATCCCATGGCGGTCGCTTCGTCGCGCTGGGCAAGGATGTGGGGGCAGCTGCCAGCACGCTGCTGTCGTCGCCGTTGGATGTGCAGGTCGATGCGGGGCGCGGCGTGCAGGACGTGGTGATCGATCGTCGCAGTGAAGCCCAGGGCTGGCTGTGGCTGCACGCACGACTGGCCGCCGACGGCGTGCCGATGCGGGTGCGCGTGGGTGGCGGCGAATGGCAGGCGCTGCCACCCACGCAGAAAAGCGATGACGGCGAACTGCTGGCCGGCCTGTGGGCGCAGGCGCGCCTGCAGCAACTGGCCGTCGACCGCCGCAGCAACCGTGAGGCCATGCAGCGCCTGTCCCAGCAGTTTGGGCTGGTGGGGCCGGATACCTCGCTGATCGTGCTGGAAACCCTGGATGACTACCTGCGCTACGCGATCCGCCCGTCCGGCAAACTGCGCGCCGAGTACGATGCCCGCTTCGCGAGGCAGGTGAGCGATCGCGCCGCTGCAGATCGCCAGCGTCTGGATGAAGTGGCTGCACGCTGGAGGGAGCGCCAGCAATGGTGGAACCGCAGCTGGCCGAAGGGAATGCCGCAGCAGCCGAAGGGCGGGGCACTGGAAGTGGCCTCCGCGGACTACGCGATGGAATCGGCGCCGGTGGCGATGCTCGCCGCGCCTGCCCCTGCGGCACCGCCCGCCCCGGCACCGATGGCCGCCGCCGAGCAGCGCATGGAAGCCAGCAGCGCGCGTGCACGTCGCTCGGCGCCTGCATCCAACAAGGCCCTGGATTCAATCACGGTCACGGGTGGCCGTGTCGCTGCGCCCGCTGCCGCCAACGAGGGCGAGCTCGGCATCCAGCTGGCGGCCTGGCAGCCGGACTCGACCATCGCCCGGCGCCTGCGCCAGGGCCCGGCGTCGCAACTGTATGACCGCTACCTGGCCGAGCGCGATGCCCATGCCGACAGCAGCGCATTCTTCCTCGACGTGGCCGACCTGCTGCTGGCGCAGGGTCAGCGCGACCTGGCACTGCGCGTGTTGTCGAACCTGGCCGAGATGGACCTGGACAACCGCCACCTACTGCGCGTGCTCGGTTACCGACTGATGCAGGCCGATGCTCCCGCGCTGGCGGTGCCGGTGTTCGAGCAGGTGCTGGCGATGGGCCAGGAGGAACCGCAGAGCTTCCGCGACCTCGGCCTGGCACTGGCGGCGGCCGGCAAGCCGCAGCAGGCGCTGGCGCCACTGTACCAGGTGGTGGTGCGGCCGTGGGACAGCCGCTTCGATGGCATCGCCCTGATCGCATTGGATGAACTGACCAACCTGGTGGCCCGCAGCACGCCCCGGCTGGATACCACCAGCATCGACCCGCGCCTGCTGCAGGCGATGCCGCTGGACCTGCGGGTGGTGCTGTCGTGGGATGCCGACAACAGCGACATGGACCTGTGGGTGACCGACCCGAACGGCGAGCGCGCCTACTACGGCAACCGCCTGACCTACCAGGGCGGGCAGATGTCGCAGGACTTCACCGGCGGCTATGGTCCCGAGCAGTTCTCGCTACGCAACGCCAAGCCGGGCAAGTACAAGGTGGAAGCGAACTACTTCGGCAGCCGCCAGCAGCTGGTGACCGGGGCGACGACGCTGATGCTGCGCCTGACCACCCACTGGGGCACGTCGAAGCAGAAGGACCAGATGGTCACGATGCGGTTGAAGGATCGCGCCGAAACCGTGCTGGTGGGCGAGTTCGAGGTGCGGTAGTGCCGGGCCATGCCCGGCGGCTGCACAGCCGGGGAAGGGCCTGTCCGCGCATGGCGCGGATCTACCGCACGTCTTCGACTGCCGGAAGGCGCTGGCGCGGAATCCACCGCGTCAGCGCCACGCCGCCGCCAAGGACCAACAGCGTGCCGACGGTCTGCCACAGCAGCTCGGTAGCCGGCACGTCGGGCAGCCTCGCAGTTCCGGCAAGCCAGTCGATCAACGGCCGCGCCAGCAGGTAGATCAGCACCACGCCCAACACGCGCAATATCCGCTGCACGATACCCTGCGGGTCCTTCGGCCAGCCACGCCATTGCAGCCACGCCACCAGCAGGCCCAGTGCGAGCAGTCGACCGGCTTCACCCACTGGAACGAAGCGGGTGGTCGCTGCCGCCCATGCCATCAGCACGCCCAGCCCCAGCAGGACCGGCAGCTGCCAACGCTGGTTTGAGCGCATGCCTGGCATCAACTGCCACGCCAGCAGCGCAACACCGATGCCGACCAGCCAGCCGGCCAGCACGTCGGCCAGGAAATGCCGGCCCAGGTACATCCGTGACACCGCCATCAGCAGTGGCCAACCGAACGCCAATGCCCAGCGCAGCCAGCGGCGGCGGATGCCGAAGGCCAGCAGCAGGCCCACGCAGGCGGCGGTGGCTACGCCGACGTGGCCACTGTTGAAGCCATAGTCGGCATCGGGCTGCGCGCGCAGCATCGCGGTGGCCCGGGCATCAGGCAGGGACCAGAACGTGTGCCCTCCGCCGTCGACCACGAACGGGTGCGACGGCACGCCTTTGTCCAGCACGCGTGCATCCACATCCGATGGACGGGGCAGGGCGGCACCCTGTTTGATCGCATGGGTGGCGCAGGCCATCAGCAGTACCGCCAGCATCACGCACAGGCCGGCGCGCATTCGTGCGCCGAACGCGCAGAGCAGGATCAGCGCTGTGTAGGCCATTTCGTAGCCGAGCAGGCTGATGAACTGCATCAGCGCCAGCATCCAGCCGCCGTCGAAGGTCTGCTGCAGCCACAGGTGCCAGTGGGTCTGGAACATCCGTTGTCCTCATTGCGCCGTGGCGGCGCGTACCGCCGGTGACGATAGCGGATCGGCCTTCAGGCCGAACAGGGGCCGCAGCCAGCGCACGCGTCGGATCAGCAGTTCGTGGATCAGCAGGCAGCCGCCGACGGTGCCGCCCAGCAGTAGCGACGGCTCCAGCCAAGGACCCAGTTGCAATGGCTTGAGCCAGAACAACAGCACGATGATCAGGCTCTGGTGCAGCATGTACCAGGGATAGATGGCCTCGGTGCAGTACGGCAGCCAGCCGAACGGGCGATCGAGGAAGACCTTGCCCCAGCCGAGGATGGCCAGCAGCGCGGTCCAGACATACACCGACTGGCTGGTCCTGCCCTGCAGGTCCCAGAACGTTTCAGGCCATTGCCGCAGCGAGGAGTCAGCCGGCAGCACCTGGCCGAGGATGCGCAACCCCAGATACCAGCCAACCGCCGCCAGCGCCAGCCACAGCGTGGTGCGGCGCAGGGAGACCACGCGCTGCCAGAACACCGGCTCGCGACCGAGCAGGTAGCCGGCCAGGAACACTGTCGCGTACTTCGCGTGCTGGTACCAGTCGCCAAGCAGGGTATTGGTGGACGGATAGACCGGCTCCAGCCAGATCATCCAGGCCAGCAGCAGCGCAGACGGAATTCCGATCAGCAGTATCGGCGAGGCGGCGCAGAACGCGATCGCATGGCGCACCACGGCCGTTCCCAGCAATGGCATCAGCAGGGCCAGGGCCAGCGTGTAGTTCCACAGATAGGCCAGGTACCACAGGTGGTTCCAGGTGATGCCGTATTGCCAGCCGGCGAAACTGCCTTCCGGCCACGGCCGCACCTGCCAGTAGCGCAGCAGGAAATGCCCGAAGCCGGGCGCAACATGACCGTTGGCCACGCCCTCACAGTAGGGCTGGATCGGCACGATCACGAACATGCCGAACAGCAGGGGCAGCAGCAGCCGCCACGTGCGCAGGCCGGCAAAGCGCAGCAGCCTGCCTTCCGGCCGCATCAGCGCGATGGCGATGCCTGAAATCAGGAACAGCAGCGACATCCGCCAGCGGTTGACGAACAGCATCGGCCACTGCAGCCATTCGGCGGTATGCACGCTCTTGAGGTGGAAGCCCCAGTCGTCCACATAGGCCATGGCGGTGTGGTAGAGGATCAGCAGGGCGAAGGCGAACACGCGCAGGGCGTCGATGTCGTGGCGTCGGGTCATGGTGGAGGTGTGCCGGAAGGTCGAGCCAACGTGACGCCGTCCGGCCTGTGCAGCCACTGCCAAGGGGCCGCCGGAACCCGCGCAGTGACCAATGGCGGGGGTGGCGGGACCAATGGAGCGGCTACCTTTGGTCTCTTGAGGCAGGCTGGAGCACCGCAACAACATGGATGCAGCAATGACCCAGGGCCGACCATCGCGCTGGCGTACTTCAACGCACCTGCTGGTATGGGCGACCATCCTGTCGGCTTCAGCAGTGACCAATGCGCTGGTGGAAGTGATGGACGCCAGTCGCCGCGGCGCCGATCTCGGCCTGTGGGAACCGATGATCTGGGAGTTCAGCAGCCTCGCCCTGATCCTGCTGACCCTGCCGCTGCTGTGGTGGGGCTGTGAGCGCTGGCCGCTGCATGCCGATACCTGGAAGCGGCGGTTGCCACTGTATCTGCTGGCCAGCGTGGGCTGGTCGCTGCTGCACGTGGTGGGGATGATGGTGCTGCGGCACCTGGCCTATGCGTCGATGGGCTACCGCTACCAGGACGATGCAGGATGGCTGGAGCGTCTTGCCTACGAATACCTGAAGGATATCCGCACCTTCGCGATGTTCGTGGCACTGGAGCACTTCGCCAGCTGGTTCGGGCGGCGCAGGCAGGGTGAGGCGAGCCTGCTGGCCGAGCCTGACGTCGGCCCGCCGGTGGAACCGGTCGAGCGCCCGCAGCACTTCCTGGTGCGCAAGCTGGGCAAGGAGTTCCTGGTCGCCACCGCCGACGTGGAGTACGCCCAGGCGGCGGGGAACTACGTGAACCTGCGGGTACGCGGGCACGACTACCCGCTGCGGATCACCATGGCGGTGCTGGAGCAGCGGCTGGACCCGAGCGAGTTCCTGCGCCCGCACCGCAGCTGGCTGATCCATCGCGGCCAGCTGCGCTCGATCGAGCCGCTGGAGGGGGGCGAGGCCCTGCTGCACATGGCCGACGGGGCCAAGGTGCCCTGCAGCCGGCGCCAGCTGCCGCTGCTGCGGCAGGCGTTGGGGGCCGGATGAGGCCCTCATTCCGGGCATCCCCGGCCTGCGGTATCATTACCAGTCATCTTTTGAATGCATAACCGCCGACATGATCGAACTGAATCCTGTCCGCCAGCGCATCACCGATCTGACCGATCGCGTGCTGTCGCTTCGGGGGTATCTTTGACTACGACGCCAAGAAAGAGCGTCTTGAAGAAGTAACGCGGGAGCTGGAAAGCCCCGACGTCTGGAACAACGCCGAGTACGCCCAGAATCTGGGCCGCGAGCGCTCCAGCCTGGAAAAGACCGTGGGCGGCATCGCCTCGGTGCTCGACGGCCTGGCTGATGCCACCGAACTGCTTGAGCTGGCCGAGTCCGAGCAGGACGAGGACACCGCGCTGGCCGTGGTCGCCGACCTGGACAAGCACCAGTCGCACGTCGAGAAGCTGGAATTCCAGCGCATGTTCTCCGGCGAGATGGACAATGCGGCCGCGTTCGTCGACATCCAGGCCGGTGCCGGTGGCACCGAAGCCCAGGACTGGGCCGAGATCCTCCTGCGCATGTACCTGCGCTGGTGTGAATCGCGCGGCTGGAAGACCGAGCTGATGGAAGTCTCCGGTGGCGACGTCGCCGGCATCAAGTCGGCCACCCTGCGCGTGGAAGGCGACTACGCCTATGGCTGGCTGAAGACCGAGACCGGCGTGCACCGCCTGGTGCGCAAGTCGCCGTTCGACTCGGACAACCGCCGCCACACCAGCTTCACCTCGGTGTTCGTGTCGCCGGAAATCGATGACAACATCGACATCACCATCAACCCGGCCGACCTGCGTACCGACGTGTACCGTTCGTCCGGTGCTGGTGGCCAGCACGTGAACAAGACCGAGTCGGCAGTGCGTATCACCCACATCCCGACCAACATCGTTGTGGCCTGCCAGACCGGCCGCAGCCAGCACCAGAACCGCGACAACGCGATGAAGATGCTGGCCGCCAAGCTGTACGAGCTGGAGATCCAGAAGCGCAACGCCGAGAAGGACGCGGTGGAAGCCACCAAGTCCGACATCGGCTGGGGCAGCCAGATCCGCAACTACGTGCTGGACCAGAGCCGCATCAAGGACCTGCGTACCGGCATCGAACGTTCAGATACGCAGAAGGTGCTGGATGGCGACCTGGACGAGTTCGTCGAGGCCAGCCTGAAGGCCGGCCTGGCTGTGGGCTCCAAGCGCGTCGATGCCTGATCGGCGCGCCTGCGCGGATATCGTCACCCTCGTGCGCAACGCCGAGGGTGGTCGATCACGCGTCCTGTAGAGCTGAGCCATGCTCAGCTGCTTTTCGCGGGGTAGCAGATGCGTCGAGCATGGCTCGACGCTACAACGGGCACGGCGGTAGCGATGATGCGCAGCGAAAGTGAACGCAAGGAACTGGGCGGCTTCCTCAAGGCCTGCCGCGCCCGTGTCGACCCCGCCACGCTCGGCCTTCCGGCCGGGCGCCGGCGCACCCCGGGCCTGAAGCGCGAGGAAGTGGCGCTGGCCATCGGCGTAAGCGTCAGCTGGTACACCTGGATCGAGCAGGGCCGCGAAGTGCGTGCCTCGCCCGAGGTGCTTGAGCGCCTGGCGCAGGTGCTGCGCATGAGCGACGACGAACGCGCCTATGCGTTCGCGTTGTCCGGCTATGGCGTGCCACTGGAATCACCGGACGAAAGCGTGACCGATGGCCTGCGCCAGCTGGTGGAGGCGATGCAGCCGATCCCTGCGTATGTGCGCAATACCCGCTTCGACATCCTGGCCTGGAACCCGGCCATCGCTGAGCTGTTCGTGGACTACAGCCAGCTGGCGCCGCATGAACGCAACACGCTGCGGCTGATGTTCCTGTACTCGCCGTACCGTACGCTGATTCTCAACTGGGAAGAAATGACCCGCGGCCTGCTGGCAGGTTTCCGTGCGGCGATGGCGCAGGCGCCGGACAAGGCGCCGTTCCTGGCGTTGGTGGAGGACATTGCCGCGCACAGCGAGGAATTCCGTCAGTGGTGGCCGGAGCACGACGTGCGGCGGTTCGATGAAGGTGCGAAGAAGTTGAACCATCCCACGCGCGGGTTGCTGGACCTGCAGTACGTGGCGCTGGTGCCGGAGAGCCGGCACGATCTGTCCCTGGTGACTTACCTGCCGCGGAAGTAGGGGGTGTTCGGCAGGGCTTGCAGCCCTGCACCCGCAGAGGCCGAAGCGACAGCAACTGCAACAGCGGGCATTCCGTGAGATGGCGGGGCGGTGTCGGAGTGCGGGGACGCCGTAAACCCGTCCCTGGGGGCTTGGCAGCCGCTTGCTCGTGTACGCTGTCCTACGCACACGGCAAGACCGGGGTTGGGCGTCCTGCCCAACCCGCCCGAGGCATGCCTCGGGCCCATGCGGCTGACACCCCGCACTCCGACACCGCCCCACCTTCGACAGGTTCACGTGGCTGTAGGTAGTGGCTGTAGGTAGGTGTCGACCTTGGTCGAC
>NZ_JAOCEW010000043.1:0-38697 GCF_029841665.1 Stenotrophomonas sp. GD03819 | reverse complement strand
CAGGTGCCGTTCGTACTGGCTGATGATGTCGTTGATGATCTGCTTGCGGCTGTAGCCCACCAGGTCGTAGTCCTGGCTGCCTTCGAACAGGTGCACCTCGGCGCGGTAGTAGCGCTGGTTGCGCAGCTGCTGTGCGGCGAACGACGGGGTCAGGTAACCGCTCAGGATCACCCGGTACAGGAAGTCCTGCTGCTCGCCATGGTTGACCGTCAACTCCATGTCGCCCGCCTCGAAGCGCGTGGCCACGTCCCAGCCCTGCCCGCGCAGCTGCTCGGCCACCGCTTCCATCGCCGGCTTCACCGTGTCATCCATGAAGCGGTAGACCTGGTCGCGCACCGGGAAATGCATCGCCTGGCTCAGGCGCTGGCGCCAGCCCTGGTGGTGGCGATCGTCGCCGATCAGCGGCGATGGCCGGTACTGCAGCGCGCGCTTGCGGTGCGATTCGTCACTGAAGGCGCGGGTCAGCCCCCACATCATCAACAACAGGATCGCCGAGAACGGCAACGACGCCAGCACCACCGCCGATTTCAGTGCGTCGATACTGCCGGCCAGCAACAGGCCCGCGGTCAGCACCGCGATCACCGTGCCCCAGAACACCCGCAGCCAACGCGGACCATCATCCTCGGGTGCGCCGCCATGCGAGGACAGCGTGGACAACACCACCGCCCCCGAGTCGGCCGAGGTCACGAAGAAGATGAAGCTGACCAGCACTGTCACCGTGATCACCGCGCGGCTCCAGGGGTAGCCGTCCAGCAGCGCATACAGCACGGTCGGTGGATCATCCACCGCCAGCTGCGCCAACTGTTGCTGGCCGTGGTGCAGCACCTGGTCCAGCGCGCTGTTGCCGAAGATCGACAGCCAGGCCAGGGTGAAGCCCAGCGGAATCAGCAGCACGCCGAACACGAATTCGCGGATGGTGCGGCCGCGCGAGATGCGCGCGATGAACAGCCCGACAAAGGGTGCCCAGCCGATCCACCAGGCCCAGTAGAACACCGTCCAGCCGCCCAGCCATTCCGGTCGGCCGCCGTAGGCATACACATCGAAACTCTTGCCGACCACGCTGCCGAGGTAGTCGCCCAGGTTCTGCATCAAGGTGCTGAACAGGTACTGCGTCGGCCCGGCAAACAGCATGAACAGCACCAGCGCGATCGCCAGCAGCATGTTGATGTTGGCCATCCAGCGCACGCCCTTCTCCACGCCGGAGACGGCCACGGCCACTGCCGCACCCATCATCGCCACCACCAGCATGATCTGCACCAGGTTGGAATGCGGGATGTTGAACAGGTGCGCCAGCCCGGCATTGAGGTGCAGCACGCCGAAGCCCATGTCGGCGCCGATGCCGAACACGGTGGCGACGATGCCCAGCGCGTCCACGGTGTAACCGATCGGGCCGTTGATGCGCTTGCCGATCAGCGGGTACAGCGCCGAGCGCAGTGCCAGCGGCAGGTTGTGGCGGTAGGCGAAGTAGGCCATCGCCATCGCCGCCAGCGCGAACACACCCCAGCCATGCAGTCCCCAATGCAGGAACAGCAGCTGCATGGCCTGGCGCGCGCCGGCCTCGCCCGCCGCCGGATCGCCCTGCGGCGGCTGCAGGTAGTGGGTCAGCGGCTCGGAAACGCAGAAGAAGAACAGGGTGATGCTGATGCCTGCAGCGAACAGCATGCCGGCCCAGGAGAGGTAACTGAACTCCGGTTCGTCATGGTCGGCACCGAGCTTGATGCCACCGTACTTGGACAGCGCAACGCCGACCACGAACACCAGGTACAGGGTCATGGCCAGCAGGTAGTACCAGCCGACGTTGAGTGCGGCCCAGTCCTGCGCCTTCAGCAGCAGGCGGCCTGCGCCCAGCGGGAACAGGCTGACGAACAGCGCGAACGCCACGACAACGATCGCCGCGAAGGCGAACACAGGCCGAAGGGTGCGCACCGGGGATTGTTGCGGCTCCAGTACATCCATGGGGCGGCGTTCTCCGGTAGATCAAAGGGTTAGCCGACCGATTGTGGCTGAACCGCAGTGGACAGAGCATGAAGTTGTGGCCAGCGGTCACAGGCCCGATCCACCATTACGTGTTATCACGCGCGCGCTGGCAGACGCCTGCGAGCACAGCCGCGCGCACTGCCTGCGACGCGGCCACGCGCGTACTGTCCAATTACGACATCACATGCACCGCGCACAGCTTGTTGCCATCCGGGTCGCGCAGATAGGCCAGGAACAGCTGGCGCCCGGCCATGCTGCGGATGCCGGCCGGGTCTTCGATGGCGGTGCCGCCATGGGCCACGCCGGCGTCCTGCCAGCCACGCACGGCCTCAGCACTGTCGAGGGTGAAGCCGATGGTGCCGCCGTTGGCGTGGCATGCCGGCTGACCGTCGATCGGAGCGGTGACGATGAACATACGGCCATCCTTGAAATACACCAGACGGCCCTTGTCATCGAAGACGCCCGGACGTGCGCCCAACGCACCGAACAGTGCATCGTAGAAGCGATGCGCGGCGTCCATGTCGTTCGTTCCAACGGTGATGTGGCTGAACATGCGGGCACTCCCTGTGGAAAACCGCAGTGTCGGCGAGCACGTCGGGCATCGCAAATCCGGCGACCTCCCCCGCTGCGCCCCGCGCAACGTTTGTCGCGCGCCGCTCGATCATTCTATAATGGGAATCATTCTCATTAATGATCAATGCCGATGGCCGTGCCCGCCGCCTCCAGCACTGCGCTGGCGGGGTTCTACCGCGAACACCATGGCTGGCTGCTCGGCTGGTTGCGCCGCCGCACGCACAACGCCGACTGCGCCGCCGACCTGACCCAGGACACCTTCCTGCGCCTGCTCAGCCGTCGTGTCGATCCATCAGAACTGCGCTTGCCGCGCGCCTATCTCAGCACCATCGCGCACGCCCTGCTGGTCAACCACTGGCAGCGCGCGGACCTGGAACGCGCCTACCTGACCGCGCTGGCCGCCCAACCGGAGCCGGTGCATCCCTCGGCAGAGGAGCGCACCCAGGCATTGCAGTTGCTGCATGCCATCGCCGACATGCTGTCCGGCCTCGCCGAGCGGCCACGGCGCGCGTTCCTGCTGGCGCGGCTGTCCGGCCTGGGCTATGCAGAGATCGGCGTGCAGCTGGGCGTGTCCGAGCGCATGGTCAAGAAGTACATGGCGCAGGCGATGCTGCATTGCCTGCGCCTGTCCGGCGACGCGGCGGCATGAGCGCGGCATTGGCCGGCCCTGCGTTGGAACAGGCTGCCGAATGGTTCGCGCTGCGCCAACAGGGCTGGAGCGACGGCGACCAGCAACGCTGGCACGCCTGGCTGCAGGCCGATGCTGGTCACGCCGACGCCTGGCGACGGGTCGAGGCGGTCTGGCAATCGTTCGCCCCGCTGTCGGCTCCGGCAGCCGCAACGGCACTTGATGCTGCGCGCCTTCGCCGGCGGCGGGCGCTGCGCGGCATCGGTGGCGCCCTCGGCATCGGCGCGGTCTCCCTGCTCGGCCTGCATGGGCTTCAGGCGCAGCGCCGCCTGCAGACGCACCGCACCGCTGCCGGGCGTACCGGTCATTGGACGTTGGCCGATGGCAGCCAGTTGTGGCTCAACGCCGGCAGCGAAGTGACCGTCGACATCGGCAACGGCCACCGCGCCCTGCATCTGCTGCGCGGCGAACTGCTGCTGCAGACCGGCCACCACCCTGCATTCGTCGGCCTGCCCCTGACCGTGCATGTGCCCGGGGCGCGCCTGCGGCCGATCGGCACCCGCTTCGCGGTCGGCCGCGAAGCGCAGGACGGCCGGTTGGACGTGTTCGAGGGTGTGGTGCGGTGCCTGCCGATGTTCGGTGCGGCGCTGGATGTTCCTGCGGGAAGTGCGCTGCAGATCGGACCGATGGGGGGACTCACAACGATCGCTGCCGATCCTCTGCGCGGCGACTGGCAGGACGGACGCCTGCAGGTGCAGGACACGCCGTTGATCCGGGTGATCGACGAACTGGCCCGTCACCATCAGGGCTATCTGGGCTGTGATCCGGCACTGTCCGCATTGAATGTCACCGCGGTATTGCCGCGCCTGGACAGCCTGCAGGCCCTGAAACTGCTGGCGCGCGCCCTGCCGATCCGCATCGAGCAGCGTTGGCCGTGGTGGACCGTTGTGCGTCCGCGTTGAAATCGCGGTTCCCTTTCTGCGCGCTCGGCGGGCACTACAAGGGAACCCCTTGCGGATGTTGCCGCCCCCATGAAACGACCCTGCCCTTCCCCTCGCCCGCTTGCCATCGCGCTGTGCCTGGCCCTGCTCACGCCGTGCCTGTTGCCGGCGGCCGCCCACGCACAGGATGCCGCCGCTGCCGTTCGCTGGCAGATCCCGGCCGGACCGCTCGACCAGGCCTTGACCACGTTCGGCCAGCAGTCCGGCCTGTCCATCGCCACCGATGCGCGCCTGACCCGCGGCCGCCACAGCAGCGGCGTGCAGGCCTCGCTCAACACCGAGGCCGCGCTGGCGCAGCTGCTGGCCGGCACCGGCCTGTCGTTCCAGCGTGATGCCAGCGGCGTGGTGCTGCAGGCCGCCCCCGCCACCGATGCTGGTGTGCGCCAGATCGGCACCCTGCGCGTAGCCGGCCAGGCCAGCGAAGGTGCTTCGCCGTGGGGCTTGGTCGATGCCGATGCCGTATACCGCGACAGCGGCTCGCGCGTGCATCTGGACCACCAGCAGCTGGAACGCTTCCGCGGCCAGTCGATCGGCGATGTGCTGGCCGGCGCAGTCGGCGTGCACACCGGAGACGTACGCAATGGTGGTGCGCTGGACGTGAACATCCGCGGCCTGCAGGGCCAGAACCGGGTGCCGGTGATCATCGACGGCGGCCAGCAGGCCATCGACGTGTACCGCGGCTATGCCGGTGTGCAGCAGCGCAGCTACCTCGACCCGGACCTGATCAGCGCGATCAGCATCGAGAAGGGGCCGAGCCTGGCCGCCAACGCCGCCAGCGCGATCGGCGGCGTGGTCTACATGGAGACGCTGAACATCGATGACATCCTCGACGAGGGCGAGGCCTGGGGACTGCGCGTGCGCGGTGGCGTGGCCGACAACAGCATCGACCGCACCCGTACCTTCAAGCAGATCGCGCGCGGCAGCGACAACCGCAACAGCCTGCGTGACCCGCGCGACTGGAACGGCAGCGTGGCCTTCGCCCAGCGCGGCGAGGACTGGCAGCTGGTGGCCGCTTACGCGCGTCGCCGCCAGGGCAACTACTTCGCCGGCAGCAACGGCGCGCACCGCTACGACGACCAGCACCTGTCCAGCGGCGGTACCGGCATGTCCAGCCAGGCGGTCTCGGACATGTACCACTCGGGTGATGAAGTGCTGAACACGCACACCGACAACGAATCGGCGCTGCTGAAATTCACCTGGACGCCCAACCCCGACCAGCGGCTTGAGCTGAGCCACCGCTACTTCAACTCCAGCTTCGGCGAGATCATGCCCTCGGCGATCGGCCGTGTCGGTGAGTCCAACGAATGGGTGACCTACGTGGACAAGGCCAACACCATGTTCCAGTTCGAGCCAGGGAAAATGCGGCTCAACGCCACCTCGCTGCGCCACCGCTACCGGCCCGAGGCACACCCGTGGCTGGACCTGAGCAGCACGCTGTGGTTCACCACCGCCACCAGCCGCATGTTCAACAGCAACATCGCCAACACGCCGCTGTTCAAGGACGTGCCCAACGACCAGATGCCGGATACGCTGGGGGAAACCTATGGCCCGGGCCTGCAGTCGGACGTGAAGACCCGGCGCTGGGGCGTGGACAGCAGCAACACCACCCGCTTCAGCAACAGCCTGGGCGACTGGACGCTGCGCTACGGCGCTGCGTTCCAGCATGAGGACACCGCACCGAACTCGCCCGTGCTGCCGGTGGACTACAACAACAACCGCTACCTGCGCTCCGGCACGCGGCGCGAAGCCAGCGTTGTCGCCTCGCTGCAATGGCAGCCGTGGGACTGGCTGTCGCTGACCGCAGGCGGCCGCTTCATCGACTACCGCACCCGCGACCGCAATCGCGTGGCCTTCGTCAGCGAATCGCGCGACCTGCGCTATACCTTCGCGCGCCTGAGCAAGGGGGGCCAGCTGCTGCCGGGCTGGTACAAGGAGTGGTACCCGGATGCACAGGGCAACTACACGTATGACTCGCTGCGCGCTACGCCCTACGGCGGCAGCACGCTGGGCCAGAGCTACGACTTCGATGGCTTCATTCCCGACCCGCGCGGCGCCAACGGTTTCTACACCAAGCAGATTCCCACCGCATGGGGCTACAAGCCGGCGATCCGCCGTTCCGGCCACGGCTTCGCGCCGTACGCAGAGGCCCGCTTCAGCCTCGATCAGGACATGTTCTTCTACGTGAAGTACGCGCAGGGCTGGAAGATGCCCAGTCTGTTCGAATCGACGCTGGGCAACAGCACCTCGGCACCGGTGGCCGACCTGAAGCCGGAGAAGAACCGTTCCTGGGACATCGGCTTCAGCCTGCTCAAGCAGGACCTGTGGCGCGATGGCGACCGCCTGGCGTTCAAGGTGGCCTGGTTCAAGAACGATATCGACAACGCGATCACCCGTCGCTTCGACTCCAGCAACTGGGCGTTCTATGTCGACAACGTGGACAACTACACGGTATCCGGCTACGAGCTGCAGTCCGGCTATGACGCCGGCATCGCCTACCTGGACCTGTCGGCCAGCTACTACCAGCGCGCGCGCACCTGCGACGCGGCCACCGCCAAGCGCCTGCGTGAAGACCCCTATGCGAAGTGGAGCAAGCTGGACAGCACGCCGGATTGCGTGGATGGCGGCTTCGGTACCTCGTTTGTCAACGCACAGAATCCGCCGAAGTACTCGATCCACAGCACGCTGGGCTTCCGCCTGTTCGGCAAGCGGCTGGATACCGGCATCCGCCGCACCTACAACAGCGGCCCCACCCACGAACTGGACAAGCCCTGGAATACCACCGGCTCGACCGGGTTGCAGAACATCTACCTGCCCACCGCGATCTACGACTTCTATGCGCGCTGGCAGTTCACCCCGAAGGCCGAAGTGGAACTGGTGGTCAGCAACCTGCGCAACACCTACTACATGGACACGCTGGCGATGAGCCTGATGCCCGGCCCGGGCCGTACCACGCGATTGAACTTCACCGCACGCTTCTGACCGCTGCAGAAACCGCAACGCCCCGGGGAGATCATCCCCGGGGCGTCTGCATGCGGCGGCTCACGCTCTGACAGGTACCAACCCGGGTTGGCACAGCAACTCAGCACGCGTAGGTGCCAACCTTGGTTGGCACAACAACGCGTTACTTCGCGGTGCTGAGCAGCAGCACCGCAACAGTGACCAGCGCGATGCCGATCCAGCCGATCGGGCGCAGGCGGTTGCCGAACAGCAGGCGGCCGCAAGTGGCGGTACCGATCACGCCGATTGCACCCCACATCGCATAGGCGGTGGCCAGGTCCATGTAGCGCACCGCCTGGCCCAGCAGGGCGAAGGCGATCCAGACCATGACGACCGCGCCGACGCCCCAGCGCCAGCGGCGGAAGCCCTCCGACTTGGCCACCATCATGTTGGCGGCAACGTCGATCAGCGCAGAACAGATCACGAAAAACAGAGCCAGGGTATTCATCAGTGCGCCTCCCCGAGGGTGACACAGACGATGCCGACCACCGCCAGCACGAGGCCGGCCAGCTGCTGCAGCGACAGGCTCTCGCCAAACACGGTGAGGCCGACCACGGTCAGCAGGGTCAGGCCCAGGCCTTCCCACACCGCATAGGCGACACCGACCGCGATGCGGCGGACCGACAGGGCCAGGAAGTAATAGGACAGCGCCAACGCGCCGGCCATGATCAGGTAGCCGGTCCAGCCACCATCGCGGGCGGCATGGGCCATGAACGAGGTGCCGACCACTTCGGCAACGATCGCCACGGTCAGGCAGGCCCAGGCGACCAGCGCGCCACGGGCGGGAACAATACGGGACATGTGAAACTCCTTGCGGGACGCGGACAGCGCCCCGCCCTCAGTAGATCCACGCCATGCGTGGATGCCCCGCAGACAGGGGCGACGGCGGACAGTATCATCGCCTTTTACGGTCGATTAAAAATGGATACCATCGACAGGAGCGATGGATCAATGCCCTATTCCCCTGAATCCCTGCAGGCGTTCGTCGAAGCGGCCGCGCTCGGATCGTTCTCGGCGGCGGCGCGTCGCCTGCGCAAGACCCAATCGACGGTCAGCACCGCCATCGCCCACCTGGAGGCAGACCTGGGCGTCAGCCTGTTCGACCGCAGTGGACGCTACCCGCAGCTGACCGAAGCCGGGCGCCAGGTGCTCGGCCATGCCCAGGAAATCCTCGCCGCCGATACCCGCCTGCAGCAGTTGAGCGTGCGGCTGGCCGCCCCGGTCGAAGCGCGGCTGACCGTGGTGTTCTCCGACGTGTATCAGCTCGATCCGGAGCAGCGCGTGTTGCAGCGCTTTGCCGAAGCGTTCCCCGAGATCGAACTGGAATGGCTGGATGCCGAAGGCGAAGACGTGCTGGAACTGGTCGGCAGTGGTCGCGCCGCGCTGGGCCTGCTGCCGCGCCAGGAAAGCTACCCGGATGGTCTGGTGGCACGGCCGTTGGCCCATCACAGCGAACTGTCGGTGTATGTGGCGCGCGACCATGCGCTGGCCGACGCCGGCCGCCATGCGGCTTCCCAGTTGGCACGGCACCGGCAGGTGCGGTTGAGCGCGGAGGTCGACCATGCGCGGGCGGTTACCGGGCTGGCGTGGACCGCCACCGACTACCTGATGGTGATGGAGATGGCCGAGGACGGCATCGGCTGGGCCGAGCTGCCACGCGCGCTGGTACAGCGCTACGACCGCGGGCAGCTGGTGGAACTGACTCTGCCCGGCTGGCCACGACGCATCCACAGCGACCTGCTGTGGCGCCGCGACACGCCGCCGGGGCCGGCGGCGCTGTGGTGGGCCGACGCGTTGGGGTGAACCGAAAAAGGGGACGGAGGGGATCAAGTCGTTTGTGCCGCAAACGACTTGATCCCCTCCGTCCCCTTTTCCATCAACGATGGGCGAGCGCGTAATCCAGCGACGCGCACACCGCTGCCACCTGGGCGTCGTTGCACTGCTGCGGGGTCGCCCGCGGGCTGTCCGGGTAGACCTCGGTGGTGGTGGTGTAGGTCGCACCGGTGATGCCGGCACACAGGCCCAGCTTCACCAGCGGGTACTCGATCACGCCGTGAGCGACCACCGGCGAACCGATGATCTCGCCCTTGTCGTCGGCCGGCGCGATGTGGGTGACCTTCTCCACCTCGGCAATCACCGCCTGCTGGAAGGCCGGTTGTGGGTTCTCGCTGTCGTCCACCAGATAGAAGCCATCCGGAATCAGGCCCGGCTCGAACGGCTTGCCGTCACGCGCGGCCAACGCCGGGCGGAACTCACTCTCGTCGCTGTCGGTAGTCTCGTGCAGGTCGATGTGCAGCACGAACTGGTCCTTGATCGGTGCGATCAGCTCGATCAGCGCGGTCGACTCGCGGGCCGGGCCATCGGCGCGGAAATTGCGGTTCGGGTCGATCGCATCGAAGTTCCAGCGGTTGATGCGCTCGAAGCCCCACGGATTCACGCACGGTGCCACCAGCAGATTGGCCTTGCCGGCGTAGTCGGCGGCGTGCCTTTCGAGGAATTCCAGCGCGCCCATCACGCCGCTGGTCTCATAACCGTGCACGCCACCGGTAACCAGGGCAGCCGGCAGCGCCGGGTTCCAATCGCGGCTGCGCAGGGCGAACAGAGTGTAGGTCTCGCCAGCGTAGTCGAGCTGGCCATAGGCCACCTTGTCGAAGCGCGAAGCCAGCGCCTCGATGCGGGGCAGCACCTCCTCGTCATAGCGACGCAGGCGCTGCTGGCGGCCACGCCACGCCTCCCGTTCCGCCGCTCCCCACGGCTGGCCAGGGGTTCCGACGGGGTAGAAAGCGGCTTGGGACATGGCAGATCTCAGCGAGTCAGGAAGCGATCGCTCACTGTATCACCGGGGCATCGGCATGAACCGAAGGCGCATTCCAATAGCGAATGGAATCAGCAATAATTCTCATTTACGACCTTCCACAGCCTGCACCGATGCCCATCCTCGCCCTGCAACCGGCCCGTCTGCTCCTGGCTGCCGCCCTCGCCCTGTGCCTGCTCCCGACCACCCGTGCCTTCGCCCAGGACGGCGCCACCACGCTGGACAGCATCCAGGTCTCCGGCAGCTGGCTGGGTACCGGCCTGCATGACAGCGTCAAGCGCTTTGCCGGCGCGCGCACCGTGGTCGACCGCCAGCGCATCGAGGCCAGCGGCGCGGCCAGCCTCGGCGATGCCATGCGCCGTATTCCGGGTGTGCAGGTCACCGACAACTCCGGCACCGCTGGCAGTTCGGTGTCGCTGAACATCGGCGTGCGCGGCCTCACCGGGCGCTACTCGCCGCGCTCGACCGTACTGCTGGACGGCGTGCCGCTGGCGGTGGCGCCGTATGGCCAGCCACAGCTGTCGTTCGCGCCGACCAGCCTGTCCAACATCGAGTCGATCGACGTGGTGCGCGGCGGCGGCGCGGTGCGCTACGGGCCGCAGAACGTCGGTGGCATCATCAACTTCAGCACCCGCGCCATTCCCACCGAGGCCGGCCTGCACGGCGAAGCGGGCGTGCGCTACACCGCCTACGACCATGGCGGCGGTGACAGCACCCAGTACAACGCCTTCCTCGGCGGTACCGGCGACAATGGCCTGGGTGCGGCCCTGCTCTACTCCGGCCAGGACGGCCGCGGCTGGCGCCAGGGCAGCGATGACCGCTTCAATGATCTCGCGCTGAAGTTCGCCTACGCCATCGACGAACAGCAGGAGCTGCGCGCCAAGCTGTCCTACTACGACGTACGCTCGCTGACGCCGGGCGGCCTGACCCGTGCGCAGTACGAGGCCGATCCGTTCCAGAACACCCGGCCGACCGATTTCTGGAAGGGCCACCGCACCGGCATCGACCTGGGCTACACCAACACGCTGTCGGCCAACAGCGAGTTCGAGGTGCTGGCCTATTACAACGAGAGCACCCGTGCCAGCTCGCTGATCAACGCCGCCAACACCCAGTTGACCGTGCAGCCGCGCGACTACCGCGTGCTCGGCATCGAGCCGCGCTATACCCAGCGCCTGCACTGGGGCAGCGCGGTGCATGACATCACCGCCGGCTACCGCTTCCTGCGCGAGCGCGGCAACGACCGCAGCTACACCGTCGCCCGCCGCACCGGCGCGGCCAGTGCCACCACCCGCTTCGACAACGCCACCGACGCGCACGCGTTCTACATCGACGACCGCATTGCGATCGGCCAGTGGCGGATCACGCCCGGCGTGCGCATGGAATGGATCGACATGGACCGCCGCCAGGCCGGAGGCACGGCGACCTTCAGCAGCCGCAACGACAAGGCCCTGCCCTCGATCAACATCGCCTACCTGCTGACGCCGCAGCTGACCGTGTTCGGCAACTACACCACCTCGTTCGGACCGGTACAGAACATCCAGCTCAATTCGCAGACCGCCAGCAATCCGCTGAACCCGGAAGTGGCCAGGACCACCGAGCTGGGCGCACGCTGGCAGGATGGGGCACTGCGCGCGGAAGTGACCGTGTTCAAGATGCGCTTCGACAACCAGATCCTGCAGGTGCCGGGCATCACCCCGCCCACCTTCCAGAACATTGGTGCCACCGACCACAAGGGTGTGGAGAGCGCACTGGAGTACCACTTCGCCGAGGACGGCGCGCTGGCCGGGCTGGAGCTGTACGCCAACTACACCTGGACCAAGGCGATCCAGCAGTCCGGCGACAACCGTGGCCTGGACGTGCCGTTCTACTCGCGCGACACCGACAGCATCGGCGCCCGCTACGCGCTGGCCGGCTGGACCTTCAACGTCTCCAGCACCCACCAGAGCGGCCAGTTCTCCGACGCCGCCAACACCTGGGCCGAGAGCGCTGACGCGCGCGTGGGACGCGTGTCGGGCGTACGCCTGTGGAATGCCCAGGTGGCCTGGCAGGTGCCGGGGCTGGGTGACAGCGAGATCGCGCTGGGCGTGAACAACCTGGCCGACAAGCGCTGGTACACCCGCAATGTCGATGGCAACGCCGGCCGCATGGTGGCCGCACCGCGCACCTTCTACGTGCAGGGCCGCTACCGCTTCTGAGCCGGTAGCCGCCCGATGCGGTGACGGTGGCGCTCACGGCGGCGGCGTATCATGCCGCCACCATGTCACTGCCTGTTTCGCCATCGCGCCTGCATCTGGCCTTCCAGGGCCTGCGCCTGCGGCTGCGCGGCAGCGACCTGTGGTTCATCGCGCTGGCGCTGCTGGTTGGCCTGATCGCCGGCTACCTGACCCTGCTGCAGTCGGGCATCGCGCGCTGGCTGCAGGGCACGTTGTATGGGCTGGACGACGGCATGCGGCTGAGCTCCCTGCCCTCGCTGACCTGGACCGCGCTACTGGTGCTGCCACTGGGCGGGCTGCTGGTCGGCCTGGTCAGCCTGGCGGCGACGCGACTGAAACGGCCACTGCTCGATGCGGTGGAAGCCAATGCGCTGCACGGCGGCCGCATGTCGATGCGCGACAACCTGATCGTGCTGACCCAGACCCTGCTGTCCAATGGCTGCGGCGCGTCGGTCGGCCTTGAGGCTTCGTATACGCAGATGGGCGCGGGCAGCGGCTCGCAACTGGGCAGGGTGATGCGCCTGCGTCGCAACGACGTGCGCATCCTGGTCGGTGCCGGTGCCGCCGGTGCCATCGCCGCTGCGTTTGGTGCGCCGCTGGCCGGTGCGTTCTACGCCTTCGAGATCGTCATCGGCGCCTACACCCCCGCTGCGCTGGCACCGGTGGCCGTCGCAGCGCTGGCCGGCGCGTTCGTGGCCGACCAGGCCGGCATCGAAGCCTATCTACTGCCAGCGGCCTCGACCATCGACGTGCGCGCCGCCGACTACGCGATCTACGGCCTGCTCGGCTGCTGCTGCGCGATGGTCGGCATCGCCATCATGCGGCTGATCGCCTCGATCGAAGGCACGGTCAAGCGCAGCCCCCTGCCCGCGTGGGGACGGCCGGTGGTGGGTGGACTGCTGCTGATTCCACTGGCACTGGCCAGCCCGCAGGTACTGTCGTCCGGCCACGGCGCCCTGCATCTGGACCTGACCACGCACCTGCCGCTGATCTGGATCGGCGGCCTGTTGACCCTGAAGTGCCTGGCCTCGGGCATCTCGCTCGGCTTCGGCTTCCGTGGCGGACTGTTCTTCGCCTCGCTGTTCATGGGCACCCTGGTCGGCGCGCTGTTCGCTGGACTGCTGGGCATGGCCACCGGCGTTCCGGTGATCGACGCCACCTCGGCCGCGCTGGCCGGCATGGCCGCACTGGCCGCCGCCGTCGTTGGTGCGCCGATGACCATGGCCATGCTGGTGCTGGAAGGCACGCACGATTTCCTGCTGACCAGCGTGGTGATGAGCGCGGTACTGGTGTCCAGCACGCTGGTGCGGCAGTGGTTCGGCTACTCGTTCTCGACCTGGCGCATGCACCTGCGCGGCGAGACCATCAAGAGCGCCCGCGACGTGGGCTGGGTGCAGAACCTCAACGCCGGCCGGCTGATGCGCAAGGGCGTGGCGACCGCCCCGGCCGATCTCGATGCCGCCGCGTTCCGCCAGCGCTTCCCGCTGGGCTCGGGCACCCGGGTGATCCTGATCGACAGCGAGGGCCACTATGCCGGCATCGTGCAGATTCCACGGGTCTACGGCGATGGCGTGAAGCCGGAAACCCTGATCGGCGAACTGGCCGAGAACCGTGACGTCTCGCTGGCACCGTCCTCCGACGTGGTCAGCGTGATGCAGCGCTTCGACCAGACCCAGGCCGACGAGCTGGCGGTGGTGGCTGCCGACGGCCAGGTATTGGGCGTCGTCTCCGAAGCCTTCGTGCGCAAGCGCTACGCCGAAGAACTGGACAAGCGCCAGCGCGAGCTGATGGGCGAGCGCGTCGACGACACCGACTGAGCCCGAAAAAGGGGACGGAGGGGATTAATTCATTTGTGGCCCATCCGGGTATCCACGCATGGCATGGATCTACCGTCACATGACCGGGGTAGACTCCGGCCATGCGCTTTATTGAGACCTTCCAGGCCGGTCCCTTCGCCGACACCGTGGTCAGCCTGCTGGCCGCTTTCGTACTGGGCACGCTGATCGGCGCCGAACGCCAGTACCGGCAGCGCACCGCCGGCCTGCGCACCAACGTGCTGGTGGCCGTCGGCGCCGCTGCCTTCGTCGACCTGGGCATGCGCATCGCCGGCAGCGCCGAGGCGGTGCGGGTGATCTCCTACGTGGTCTCCGGCGTCGGCTTCCTCGGCGCCGGCGTGATCATGAAGGAAGGCATGAACGTGCGCGGCCTGAACACCGCCGCCACCCTGTGGTGCTCTGCGGCGGTGGGCAGCTGCACCGGCGCGGACATGCTGGCCGAAGGCGTGCTGCTGACCGTGCTGATCATCGCCGGAAACACCCTGCTGCGGCCGCTGGTGAATGCGATCAACCGCATTCCGATCAATGAGGCCGCCACCGAGGCGACCTACGAAGTGCGCCTGAGCGTGGATGCCGAAGCCGTGCCGCGCGTGCGCGAGCGGTTGGTCGACGCGCTGGAAGCAGCGCAGTATCCGGTCGGTGATGTGCAGGTGGTCGAGCATGCCGATGCACCCACCGATGTGATCGCGGTGCTGGTCAGTACCGCCGTGAGTGCCGATGAGCTGGACGTGGTGCTGGCGCGGATGGAGCACGTGCCGGGCGTCCTGCATGCCACCTGGGAAGTCAGTACCCGCGATTGAGCCGGTTCCGGCAACTCACCCACCCGCCATGCGCTGCTGTGCCCGCAGCAGCTTGCGGAATGAACCGCACTGCCGCGCATCCTGCGCTTCCGGGCAGGCCGCCGCGCGCTGCAGGTGCCGGCGCACCCGCTGCAGCTGGGTGATCTGCCTCTGCAGCACATCAGCCTGCGCCAGCAGCGCCTCACGATCCAGGGAGATACATCCACGCTGCGGTGGCAGCGATGCCCCGATCTGCTGCAGTGACATCCCGGCCGCCTGGCCGAGACCGATCAGCGCCAGCCGTTCCAGCACCTGCTCGTCATACTGCCGGCGCAGGCCGCGACGCCCAAGGGCCTGCAACAAGCCCAATTGTTCGTAGTAACGCAGGGTCGAGGCCGGCACGCCACTGCGCTTGACCACCTCGCCGATATCCAGTTCACGCATGGGCTTGACCTCAAGTCGTCTTCAAGCAGCAACCTATGGGCCACTTCCAGACAAGGCAAGACCATGGCCAGCACATCCCCCGTTGATCAGAACACCCTCTGGAACGGTCCCGGCGGCCAGATCTGGGTCGCCCAGCAGGCCATCCTCGATGGCCTGTTCCAGCCGATGGCCGACCTGCTGGTCGCCGAGTTGCCAGAAACCGTCACGCAACTGCTCGACATCGGATGCGGCACGGGCGCAAGCCTGCTTGCCGCCGGTGCGGCACGCCCGGCCGCCCACTGCACCGGCCTGGACATCTCCGCACCGATGCTGGCAACGGCGCGCGAACGGGCAGAAACGGCGGGGCTGGACGCTGACTTCATCCTTGCCGACGCGCAACGGCACCCTCTGCCTTCCGCGCACTTCGACTGGATCCAGTCGCGGTTGGGGGTGATGTTCTTCGAGGATACCGGTGCGGCCTTCGCCAACCTGCACCGCGCCACGCGGCCCGGTGCCGGCCTGCGTTTCATTGCCTGGCGCAGCGCTGACGAGAATCCATTCATGACCACGGCCGAGCGCGCGATCGGCGATGCGCTTGAGCTTCCGCCGCGCGCACCCGGTGCCCCGGGACAGTTCGCCTTCGCAGATGGCCAACGCGTGCAGCGCCTGTTGCAGGCTGCCGGCTGGAAGGATGTGGAGGTGGTTGCGGTGGACCTTCCGTGTTCGATCGCACGCGATGAGCTGCCGACCTACGTCGGCCAGCTGGGCCCGGTGGGCCAGGCGCTGCGGGCGCTGCCCGAAGTGGAGGCCGCCGGGCTGCGCGACCAGGCGCTGGCAGCATTCACACCATTCATCGACGGCGATCGGATCCGCGTGGATGCTGCCTGCTGGTTGATCCGCGCACGCGCATGACACAGAAAAGGGGACGGAGGGGATTAAGTCGTCCATGTCCCTGCCGTGCCGGGAACGACTTAATCCCCTCCGTCCCCTTTTTCTTCTACAGTGCCTCGCCGGCGTCGGCCAGGCGCGATTCGATCAGCGCATACCACTGCTGCAACACGTCGATGAGCATGTCCAGTTCGGCGTCGGTGCGCTGTGCGCGACCACTGCGCAGGCAGGCCTGCGCTTCCTGCAGCTGGGCAAGGAAGCCGGCCACGGTGTCTGCCTGCAGGATCAAGCCCGGCAGGCGCCGCCCGGGAATGCGCACCACCGCATGGTTGCCGAGCTGGCCGTACACACTCAATGTGGCTTCCGTCTTCATGGAAAGAGGCAGGAATTGGGCGTTCATCGCGTGCACCATGGAAAACCTGAGCCGCCGGCAGGCATGGTCAACGGGGGAGACGTAACCACGTCCTGCCGACGGTCAGGGGGGACTCGGGATACCGGGGCATGACCCCGGTGTGGGACTCTCAGCGCGGCTGGGCCATTCCAGCAATCTGCACGCGCCGGTTCGGCGCCAGGCAGGCGATCAGCTCGCGACGGTTGCGCTGCTCGCACTGCACGATCGGCTCGGCTGCGCCCCGCCCTTCGGCGCTGATGCTGGCCGCAGGCACCCCACCCTGCACCAGCGCGCTGCGCACTGCCTCGGCACGTCGCTGCGACAGGGTCTGGTTGTAGCTGGCACTGCCGATACGGTCGGTGTACCCGGTCACCCGGATCGACTGCACCTGACTGGCCTCGCGCACCTGCGCCAGCACGCCCTGTACGGCCTGCTGGCCTTCGGCACTGAGCACCGCGCTGTCGAACCCGAACAGCGCATCCGCCGACAACCGCAGCGGCTGCTCCGGCAGCGGTGCCGGTGCTGGCGGCGCTGGCGGCCGCGGCGGTTCCAGCACCGCCGCGCACGATTCCGGCTTCCAGTAGCCCCCTTGGGCGATGCCCTTGCTGTCGAAGCGCACCTGGAACTGGCAGGTGAAATACTCCGCGCCCTGCGCGGTGCGGAAGTTGAACAGGTAGTTCCACTCGCGCACGCCCCACATGCCTTCGTTGAAGTGCGGCGTGCCCAGCAAGGTATACAGCTGGCGCTTGCTCATGCCCGGCGCGAAACGGCGCAGGTCGGCGACGTCGGGATAGATGCCTTCCTTCAACGAGGCCTTCGAAGCCTCCGGGAACTGCACGGCGGTGGTTTCGGCAGGACCCTCGGCGGCCGGCGCATGGCTGCGACAGGCGGCCAGCAGGCCCATTCCCAGGACCAGGCCCAGCACTGCGGCCATCTGGCCGGTGCGGGCGATGCGATGCTGTTTCATGTCATTCCCCCTATGGACGTTTCCGCGATGCCGGGCCGCGCGTGCGGCCCGGCGGCGGGGATCACCACTGGATGCCGGCACCGACGGCCACACCGGCCTCGCCACGGCTGTTGGTGGAGCCGCTGAACTTGTAGATCCAGCGCCCTCCCTCGGAGACACCGGAGATACCGACCGCCACGCCCGACTCGCCGTTGTAGCTGCCGGCAGCGACCGAGGCCATGCTGCGGCCCGCTTCGCTGGGCTGCGGCAGGGCTGCGGTGGCCATCGCCGAAGCGATACCGGCCGAGGCGCGGTTGTCGGTCTTGCGCAGGTCGCGCTCGAAGCCCCCCATGCGCTCGTCGGTGTAGGCCTTCGACCAGTCCAGGGTCTGCGCCATGCCCGACTTCAGCTGGTCCACGTTGACTGCGTCGGTACCGGCGGTGCCGGCGGCGACGTTGCGCACCGTGGTCGGGCCGCTGTTGGTGCTGCCCAGCGTGACACTGTTGTAGTTGGTCGCACCGTTCACCGTGGTGTCGTAGCGGATCGTGCCCTGCTGCGAGGCCTGCAGCTGGCGCACGTTGACCGCATCGGTGGCCTGCGAACCGTCAGCCACGTTGACGACCTGGCGTTCGGCGCCGCTGGCACCGACCGAGACCGTGTTGGCCCGGTTCGCCACCGAACCCGCCCCCAGCGCCACCGAGTTGTCGGCCTGCGCCTGCGAACCATTGCCCAGCGCGGTCGAGTTGGCACCGGCGGCGGTGGAGCCTGCACCACCGGCGGCCGAGTTGGCACCGCTGGCGGACGGATCGGCCAGGTTGTTGGTGTTGTTGGCGCGGAAGCTGCCGGCCACGTTGGTGATGTTCTGGATCTTCTGGTCGGTGTACTTCTTCGACTCATCGATGGCGTAGTTCACACCATTCTTCAGCTGGCCGACATTGGTTGCGTCGTAGGTGTCGGAGCCATCGGCAACGTGGGTGATCTTGCGCTCGCTGCCGGTGCTGCCGACCGAGACCTCACCGGCCGAGTTGCTGGCGCCGGTCTGGCCGTAGGCACCGGTGTAGCCGCTCTGCGCACCAACGCTGGCCACCGAACCGGCACCCAGGGCGACGCTGTTGCCTGCACTGGCGCTGGCACCGTTGCCGACCGCCACGCTGTTGGCACCGGCCGCACTGGCCTGCGGGCCGACAGCCACCGCTTCCGCGCCGGCAGCCGTTGCAGCCGCTGCGGTCGAGTTCACCGCCAGGTAGGCGCTGCCACCGCCGCCGTTGGTGATGCGCTGGTTGAGGACCTTCAGCGAGCCGTCCACCGCAGTGAAGGCGGCGGTGACGTTGTTGTAGTCGCCGCTGGTAAACGTGCCGTCGGTGGCGATGCTGGAGATGCTGAACTTCGGCGCGGTCCACACATTGGTGGTGCCGTTGTACGCGGTGGTGCCACCGAAGTAGTTGGCGATGGTGCTGTTGGTGTTGAACAGCTGGTCGCCGGTGATGGCATCGCTGCTGCCGGCCAGGATGCTGCCGGCGGCGACGTTGGTGATCTTCACCGCGCCGGTGCCGGTGCCCGTCAGCGTCACGCTGTTGAGCACGTTGCCGCTGCCGTCGACGTCGTACTTCACGGCCAGCTTGTCGATCTCGCCGGTCTGGTCGGCGACGTTGGCCAGCGAGTTGCTGACGGCATCGAAGGCGGTACCGACGTCGTTGTAGCTGCCCTTGGTGACGGTGCCGTTGGCGGCGACGTTGTTGATCGCGTAGGTCGGTGCGGTCAGCACACCGCTGGCATTGACCGCTGCACCACCTCCGAGGTGGGTGGCAACGGCCTGGTTGGCGGCAAACAGCTGGGCACCGTTGATGGCCTCGCTGCTGGTGGCACTGACCTGGCCCGGGCCGAGGTTGCGCAGCGTGGTGGCGGTGCCAGCCTGGCCCAGCGTGGCGCTGGCATAGTTGACGCTGCCGTCGCCGTTGAGGTCATAGCGCAGGGCGCCCTGCTCCGAGGCCTGCAGCTGGCCCAGGTTGACTGCATCGGTCGCTGCGGTACCGGCCGCCATGTTGGTGACCTGACGCTCGGCACCGGCGGCACCGATGGACACGCTGTTGGCACGATCGGCCAGGCTGCCGGCACCGACCGCGATGCTGTTGGCGGCGGTTGCGCGGGCGTTGGTGCCGACTGCGATCGAGTCGGCACCGCTGGCCAGGGCCTCGGTACCGGTCGAGTTCACCCGCAGGTACTTGGTGCCACCGTTACGGATGTCGGTGATCTGCGTGTTGAGGTTGACCAGCGAGCCATCGACCGCGGCGAAGGCATCGGTAGCGTTCTCATACAGGCCCTTGGCGATGGCGCCGCCGGTGGAGATGGTGCTGATCTCGAACAGGGGCGCAGTGAACGCGCCACTGGCAGGATCGAAGGCTGCGCGGCCGCCGAAGAAGCTGGCGATGGCAGCATTGGTCGCCGCCAGCTGGCCACCATTGACCGCTTCCAGGCTGCCGGCCGTGACCGCACCGCCAGCCAGGTTACCGATGGTGGTGGTGCCGGTGCCCGCGCCGAGCGTGACACGGCGATAGTTCGGGTTGCCGGCACCGTCCAGGTCATAGGTCACCGCAGCGGCCGCCACATCATCGATCAGGCTGATGGCCCCCTTCAGCTGGGCCACGTTGACCGCATCGGTATTGACACTACCCGCCGCGACGTTGGTGATCTGGCGCTCACCGCCACCGGCGGTACCCACCGACACTTCACCGGCAGAGACCTGCGGCGCAGTGAGGCCATAGGCGCTGTAGCTGGCCTGGGCACCGCGCAGCGCGGCCGAGCGGTAGCCCAGTGCGACCGAATTGGCCTGGTTCGAGGTGGCCTCGGCACCGAGCAGGGTCTGCCCGTTGGCAGTACCCACCGCGCTGTCACCGACGATCACCGAGTGGCCCATGCGTGCGGCGTAGTCCGCGGTCGGCACGCCGGTCGGGTTGCTCGGGTCATTGGTGCCTGCACCCGGGAAGGCCACGTTGGCATCAACCTTCGGCAGTTCGTGCCGCGCATTGGCACCGATCACCACTTCCTTCGAGCCGTTGGCGAAGGCGCCGTCGCCCATCAGCACCTGGTAGTCCTGCGCGGCGTTGACGGCCCAGCAGGAGATGTCGGCCAGGGCGATGTCCAGGCACTTGGCGGCCCAGGCCGGCGAATCCTTCGGCAGCAACAGGCCCAGCAGGCCGCCCGGATTGCCGTTGTTGATGTTGTAGATGTAGCTGTCGGAGGTGACGCCACCGATCAGGGTCAGGTGCGAGCTGCCGCCGGTGACAGCGCCGCCGAGGCCATTGAGGGTGCTGCCGACCGGCGACAGGTTGACCACCGGCAGTCCCAGCACATTGACCGTCGAGTAGGTCTGCATCACGTTGGCGTTGCTGAGCTTGAGGTTGCCGTTGCTCAGGTAGCCGTTGCCGCCGAACAGGCTGGTGGTGGTCGGGCCGATCAGCTGCCCGACATTACCGACCAGGCCGCCGGTGCCGATGATCAGGCCAGCGTTCGGGTCGGCCGGAGCCGGCGCCTTCGGGCTGGTCGGCGGGATCGCCGAGGGCTTGGTCAGGCCGAGGCCGCCGAGCGTGCCACCGACCAGGCCGCCTACGGCACTGCCGAGATTGCCGATGGTGCCGTTGAGGTTGCCATTGAGCAGGTTACCGACGGCGCCGCCGACATTGCCGAGTGTATCGCCCAGCAGGCCACCCAGGCCGCCGGTGCTGCCACCTGTTGCGCCGTTGAGTACACCGCTGACGGTGCTGCCTACTGCACCCACCGTATTGTTGAGCGTGCCGCCCACGGCACCGCCAACCGAACCGACCGTGCCGTTGAGTGCACCACCCACGGTGCCGCCGACTGCGCCAACCGTGCCAACCGCACCGTTGAGCGCGCCGCCGACGGTGCTGCCGACCGAAGCGACCGTCCCGTTGAGTGCACTACCCACGGTGCCGCCAACTGCACCGACCGTGCCAACCGCACCGTTGAGCGCACCACCGACGGTGCTGCCGACCGAACCGACCGTCCCGTTGAGTGCACCACCCACGGTGCCGCCAACTGCACCGACCGTGCCAACCGCACCGTTGAGCGCACCACCCACCGCGCTACCGACAGTTCCAACGGTGCCGTTGAGCGCACCGCCTACGGCTCCGCCAACCGTGCCAACGGCACCATTGAGCGTGCTGCCCACTGCGCCGCCTACCGTTCCAACCGTGCCGTGCAAGGCGCCGCCGACCGCATCAACCGTGTTGCCTACGGTGCCATCAAGCACGCCGCCCACGGCGCCACCTGCTGCGCCGACAACGCCGCCCACCAGGCCACCGACGCCCAGCGCGCTGTTCTGCGCTGCCACGGTGGCTTGGCCGGCCAGCTTCAGATTGCGGTCGGCCACGACCTCCTGGCCATCCGGCGCCTGCACGCGCACTTTGCCGGCAACACCGGTATCGAAGGCCGCGGTGATCGCACGATCATGAGTCTCGCCCGGCAGCTCCTCCTTGGCCGGCAGCGTGACCGCCGCCGTCGCCTTGACCTGCCCCTGGCCGTCGATCTGGTGGCCCGCCAGCTTCAGCTGCGAATCCACCTTGCCGTCAACGGACGCCTTGAGGCCGGACAGCGAGCCAGCCGGTGCGCCAGCAACAGCGGCGGCCGCCTTGGCACCGGTATCGATCGAGGCCACCTGGGTACCGGCGATGCCAACGCCGGCCTTCGCCTGGGCATCCGCAGCCACACCGAGCGGCGCATGCGCGGACGGCGCAACGTTGGCCGCCAGCGATGCATCAATCTTCGCCACATGGGACGCTGCATGACCCAGCCCGACATTGGCGCGGACATCGGCAGCCAGCGCAGGAACCGCGACCTGCTTCGGCGCGGCGTTCGCCGCCAGCTTCACCTGCACGGTGGCCGGCAGCACGTCGCGTACGATCGGCAGCGAGTTCGTACTCAGCTGCAGGCCGACACGCGCGTCAGCGCTGATCGCCGGACTGCTCTGCGCCTGGCGCGATGCGGCGGCCAGCGCCACTTCCGCGTCGACCTTGGCCGGCATCGGCTGCGCGTACTTCGCGGCCAGTGCCTGCAGGTCACGTAGAGACTGATTGGATTCGGACGCGCCTGCATGCCCGCTGGCCAGCGCGCACAGCAGGGCCAGGGCCAGTGCGGTCGGCATCAGCATTGCACTGCGCGGATCGCGGGCGGCGCTGCCGCCGCTGTCGCCGGTGGCCAGTTCCGAGGCCACAACCAGAGCATTGAGCTGGCGGTTCCATACACGCCGGTAGATGCGGTTCATGAGCATTTCCCCCGTAGGCGAACAACTGGAATGTCAGTGGACTTGCCGTTAGGCAGGTGACTGACATTTCAGCGTTTGCAACGGCGGCTGCGCACTTCATTCCGGCACGGCAATCGCGCATTCCGGCAAATCCACGGTCGGAATCGGCAGCCGGTTATGCAGAAGCGGCAACCATATCGGCAAGCGGATATGCAATTCCGGCAGGAACTGCCGGGAAACCCTTACGGGGCTTGAATCAAGCTGGCTGGCCGATCTGCGCGGGAGCGCGCATCAGCGTGTCACGCGGCAGTTCACCGAAGACCTTGCGGTAGTTGTCGGCGAAGCGCGACAGGTCCCACAGGCCACAGCTGAGGGCGATGGCCTTGACCGAACGGCGGCTGGAATCAGCCATCGACAGGCTGCGGCAGGCCGCGCACAGGCGCAGCATCGACAGATAACGATTGGGCGACGTGCCGAACAGGTCCTCGAACGCGTAGCGCAGGCCACGCTCGCTGACACCGGCAGCATCGCAGATCTCGTTCATGTAGATATTGCGGCGCAGGTTGAGGCGCATGAAGTTTTCCGCCCGCTGTGCGATCAGATAATGCGTGCGCCGCGCACGGCTGCAACCCGGGCGATCGGCGGAACCCGCGCCCAGCAGTGCCTGCACATGTTCGTGCAACAGCCGCTCGGTTTCTTCAGGCTGCAGCCCCGTGCCCTGGCCCAGCTGCAGGTGCAGCTGCTGGTAGTGCTGTGCCAGCGGGGCGGCCTCGCTGGCGAGATTGAACAGCGAAAGTGCCTGTCCGGCCGGCGGTGTACTGCGCAGGCTCAGTTCGGTCAGCTTGCGCTGCACCCGCGCCACCGGCACCAGCATCAGGGTCATGTGCGTGCCCGGGCTCAGGGTGAACTCGCTGATACCCTCCGGCATCACGGTCAACGCCATTCCAGGTACGAGCGGTACACCGTGGCACCAGCTCAGGGTTTCATCGGTCGCGTGCAGATACCCCAGCATCGCCCAGTCCGGCGGCAGCATGAATCGTCCACGGCAATGGAATCCACAGCTGATGCTGCAGAACAACGCCTCCTCGTGCACGCGTGAAGCGAAGGCCGCCCGCGGCCCATTGCCATCGAGCAGTAGCAGTTCGACATCACATACACGAAGCACGCCGCTCAGCGTCGCCAGGTCGATCGACCGCAGGCCGCTGTCGTCGCTGTCTCCTACCCCACCATCGACCATGACAGTGTCGTCCCCCGATTATCCGTCGTGCGATACGGCCCCCACTGCCTGACAGGGCGCGCACCTCTCATGGAATCTCTTCCATCGCCGGGATGCGCGCCAGCAAAGTGCGCACCCCAAAAGAAACGCGAGTACTTGAATACGAGTATGCCCGATAATTCAACGGGGTAAACATCTGCACCGCATTGAATAAGATGGATACAGACGTGAAAACAAAGTCGTGGTGTTTGGCACAGTTTTCGCATGCAACTGAAAAACCCGCCTCACATTATCTGCACGTCGATGAATCGTTTTGCGAACGAACGGATTTCCGTCACAGAACCCGCGTGAAAAATTAAGGACCGAAGGGATTCTGCCGAATTTGCATATAGGTTCCGGTTGCAGCCGGCCGCCATTCAGGCAAAGTCGATGACACGGTGATCCGGTCTTTGATAATGACCACACCCAGGGGGACAGCATGACCATGCACGTATCGCTCGACACTTCGACCAACGGCTCCGCGCCGTGCGGTCGCGGTTGCGCGAACGGCGTCCCGCCTGGAATCGATCACCCTGCTTGAGCATGGCGGGTCCATCCCGCCGTGCCTCCTCCGCCAGGACGTGCGGAGGTCCACGGACGATCCCGGCGGAGCCGGGCCACCGCCCAACAGGTGTCCTGTAGCAGACAGGTAAAGGGAGACAAACGTCATGAATGCATCGATCCGCAAGTTCCTGAAGGAAGAAGATGGCGTTACCGCACTCGAGTACGGCCTGCTGGCGGCTGTGATTGCGGGTGTCCTGATCGCACTGGGCAGCACGCAGATCAAGGAGTTCTTCGAAACGCTCTTTGAGAATCTCACCAAGCTTGCCGACAAGGCGTCAGGCAACCCACCGGCCTGAGCCGCTCCCAGGCTGATCAGGGACAGCAACTGCTGACCGTCCACTGACGGACAATGGAGGGTGCGATGACACTGCTGGGATTGCTGGCCATCGGTGTGTGCCTGCGGATCGCGATCAGCGATCTGTACGCCCGTCGGGTGCCCAACGCCTGGCTGCTGTCCGCATGCGCGATCACCGTTGTCGTGCTCATCGCCGGACAGTTCAACGCGCCGCGCCTGCCGTGGGCTTCCCACATTGCCGGCGCGGCGCTCGGCCTGGTCGCATTGCTGCCTTTCCATGCAGTGCGCTGGATGGGCGCCGGCGATGTCAAATTCTTTTCGGTACTGGGATTGATGCTGGGCTGGCAGGCACTGCTGCCGATCTGGATCGCGGCCAGCCTGGCAGCGGGCGCACATGCCGCACTGGTGCTGGTATCACGCCGGTTGGGTCCAGCACTGCCCATCGGCCTTCAAGCCCATATGCATCGGGCGAGTTCGCAATGGCATTCGCACCCGGCGCTACGCGGAATGCAGAGCGCCCGCCAGGGACGCCAAGGCATTCCCTACGCCGCCTACCTGGCGGTATCCGCCATCGCCTGGATCCTCATCAGCACGTACGGAGGTGTGGCATGAACATCCAGAACCCACGCCGGCAACGCGGCGTGGCCAGCATCGAGTTCGCACTGATGCTGATGCTGGGCCTGCTGCCACTGCTGTTGTTCACGTTCTCCGGCGTGATGATCATGGCGGCCCAGCAGACCCTGGCAACCGCCTCGGCCGAGGGTGCGCGCGCATCGCTGCGCTATGGCAGCGCCAACGAACGCCGTACTGCAGCCTGTGTTGCGGCGCGCAGTTCGATGCAGTGGCTGCTGAACTTCTCGGGTCAGCCGGTCGACTGCAGCAATGGCGGAAGCAACGCCATTCTGGTTTCGGCGCAGGCCCCCTGCGCCGGACTGGCCAGCGCCCAGTGCATGACCGTGACAGTCAGCTACGACTACGCAAGCCACCCCTTCCTGCCCGGCACCGCCACGCTCTACAAGTGGGTGATGCGGGCTCCCATCCGCAGCGTCGCGGTCGCTCAGCTCGACCTCGGCAGCGGCAACTGACGTTCGGTACAGGAGACGGTTCCATGCTCAAGTTGACCCGCATTGCTGCCGTCGCCCTGATCGGGCTGGCCGTGCTGCTGGCGGTGATCGCCTTGATGATCGGGCGCAAGCAGGCCGCGCCGGCCACGGTTGCCCCGGTCGCGCGGAGCGATGCCCAGGCGATCACCGTGGTGGAGGCGGTGGCACGCCTGCCGGCCGGCGAACCGATCTCTGCCAACGGATTGCGTCTGGCACAGCGCAGCGCCCCGGTTGCCGGTGCCGCCACCAGCATTTCCGCCGTGGTAGGAAAGGTACCGGTGCAGGACATCGCCGAAGGCACGGCGATCAGCAGCAATGCACTCGCGCAGGGATTCTCGCTGCAGCTGCGCCCCGGGGAACGCGCACTCGCGGTCCCGGTGGACGAGCTGGTGGGTGCCGGCAACCGCATCCTTCCGGGTGATTTCGTCGACGTGTTCCTCAACCTGCGCACTGCCCAATCCAGCGCCAGCGGCCCGGCCGATGCAGCACAGACGCGCCTGCTGTTGTCACGCCTGCGCGTGCTCAGCTATGGCCAGCAGGACATCGCCCCGGCCAACCATGACGCTGTTGCCAGCACTGAAGCCGATGCCCGCAACGATCCGCGCGCCGCTGACATCACCGGAAGCAGCAGCACCCAGAGCACGGGCAGCGAGACTGCCCAGCCCGCACGCAGCGCGGTACTGGCGGTACCGGTGGCCGACGCCAACCGGCTGCTGCTGGGTGCACAGCAGGGCAAGCTGTTCCTGGCCCTGCGCAACCCTGCCGATTCCGGCCAGCCCGATCTGGCGCTGTTCCCGCAGGCACGCGGGGTGATCGATCCGCTGCGGGGGCTTGATGCGGAGCAGCAGCTTGCGCTGCAACGGCCAGAGAATCACGCCTTCGCCGGCATCGACGGCGATGCGTTGGCCGGGCGCAGCAACACACCGGCGCGCAGCGCCCAGGATGCCCCGGCACGCGCACCCGCACCGCGGCGCAGTGCCCCGCGCGCATCGGGTATCGAAATCATCCGAGGCGACAGCTCCGCCCCCCGTGGTTCCCTTTGACCTGCATCGAGCGCATCCATGACCGAACGTCGCCGCAGTCCACGCCCTTCCCCCCGCCAGCGCTGGCTGGCCCTGCTGCTGGTGCTGCTGGCACCGGCGACGAGCGTGGCCGCCGACGACCTGGTGCTGCAGGCGCGTGAGCAGCGTCCCTGGACCCTGCCGGGCGATCTGGAGCGGGTCGCCATTGCCGATCCGGGCGTGGCCGATATCGTGATGCTGCGCGGCCAGCGCCAGGCATTGCTGGTCGGCAAGGCGCCGGGCACTACCACGCTCCTGCTCTGGCACCGAAAGCAGGCCGAACCACAGCGCCTGCAGGTGCGGGTACAAAGCGCGGTGCAGGGTGCGGCCGACACCGGCGCGAACGGGCTGGTATTCACCCAGCAGGACAATCAGGGCCTGCTGCAGGGAAGCACCGACAGCGTGCTCTCGCACATGCAGGAACAGAAGACCGCCGCCATGGCGCTGGGCAAGGAGGGGCTGCTTGCCGATGCGTCGACGGTCAGCAGCGGCGGCGTGGTCCAGGTCGAGGTCAAGGTGGTCGAGTTCAACAAGACCGCACTGAAGCAGATCGGCATCAGCTTCCAGAACCGCAATGGCAACTTCGCCTACGGCTTCGCCCGCCCGGGCGGCCAGTTGCCGGGCAACACCGGCATCCTGCCCGGCATGAAGGAAGGCAACTCCGGCAACGAAGCCGAATCGCCCATTTCTTCGGCCTTCCGCCTGGTGTTCGGCTCGACCAAGGGCCTGTGGAATGCCGACGTCGACCTGCTGCAGAGCAATGGCATGGCGCGCGTGCTGGCCGAGCCGACACTGGTCGCGCTGTCCGGGCAGAGCGCCAGTTTCCTGGCCGGCGGCGAGCTGCCGATCCTGGAACCGCAGGGGCTGGGCACCACGACGATCACCTACAAGCCCTTCGGCATCGGCCTGACCGTGACACCGACGGTACTGGCGCCGAACCGCATCGCCCTGAAAGTCGCACCGGAAGCCAGTGACCTGGACTACAGCAACGCCATCGCGCTCAACGGCGTGCAGATTCCCTCGATCACCACCCGCCGTGCCGACACCACGGTCGAGCTGGGCGATGGCGAGAGCTTCGTGATCGGTGGCCTGGTCAGTTCCAACGTGGTGTCCAGCGTCGGCAAGATCCCGCTGCTGGGTGACCTGCCGATCATCGGCTCGTTCTTCCGCAACTTCGACTACAAGCGCCAGGACAAGGAACTGGTGATCATCGTCACGCCACGCTTGGTGAAGCCGCTGGCACGCAACACCGACCTGCCACTGCCCGGCGACCGCGAAGCCAAGCCGCACATGCCCGAATGGGGCGCCTGGCTGCTGGGTCCGATCAGCCAGGACCCGGTGCCCGGCTTCTCACGCTGATTCCATGATGCCTGCGATACCACGCCCATGCCCTATGCCACTGCCCAGCCGCTGCATCCGCAAGGACCGCCGATGAACCTGGTCCTGTATGGAATGGATCGCGAACTGCTGCCCCGGCTGGCGGCCAAACTGCCGCCGACCACTACCCTGCACTGGCAGGACAGCAGTACGCCGACCTCCGCCCAGGATCTGCAACGTGGGCCGCAGAGCCTTGTGCTGCTCGATTTCCGCCCCGAGCATGCGGCCGCCTCCAGCGTGCTGGCGCAGCAACTGCAACAGACAGAGCCGGATCTGGCATTGGTTGCCGTCGGTGCCACCAGCGCCGGCCAGGTGGAAGGCGTCGTCATCGCATTGCGGGCGGGCCTGCGTGATGTGCTGGATCTGGACAGCGACAACGTCGGCATCGAGGCCGCGCTGCGCCGCGCCCTGTCGCCACGACCGGCTGCCGCCGCGCAGCACGCGCACAAGGCGCGCCTGATCGTGCTGCTGGGCGTGCGCGCCGGGGTCGGCACCAGTACGCTGGCCGCACATCTCTCGGTGCTGGCACAGCAGACCCGTGCGCTGGCACAGGGCGAGGCACTGCATCAGGACGGCCTGCTGATGGAGCTGGCCCAGCCTTCGGGTGACCTCGCGCTGTACCTCAACCTGGACAGCCGCTTCCATTACGAAGACGCGCTGCGCAACGCCAGCCGCATCGATGCCACCCTCGCCCGCACGGCCATGGCCCGTCACGATTCCGGGCTGGTGCTGCTGGACCGCGCCAGCGGCAGCGATGCGGTACCGCCGTCCGATCCGGGTGCGTTGCTGCAGCGCCTGCGCACCGTGTTCGCCAGCGTGCTGTGTGATGCCGGTGGCTGCCCGCTGCGTCAGCTGCCGCCGCTGCTGCTGGACCAGGCCGACGAGATCTGGCTGGTCACCGATGCCTCCATCGCCACACTGGTGTCGCTCGACCAGGCACTGAAGCATCTTGCCGGGCAGCGCGAACGCGAGAAGCGCCTGCAGCTGGTGATCAATCGCCACGATGACAGCAGCGGCATGAGCCCGGAGCAGATCGCGCGCCGCTTCGAGGTGCCCCTGCTGGCGACGCTTCCCGAACGACCGCGCGTGCGCCTGGCTGCCAGCCAGGGCCACCTGCTGCTGCAGGATGCACCGCGCGACCCCTACCTGCGTGCCCTCGCTCCGCTGGTTTCGCGCCTGGATCCGGCTGCTTGCCCGGTCCAGGCGCAGGGCCTGCGGGAAAGACTCTCCCTTGCCCTGGGTGGATCGCAATGGAAGACAAGGTAACCCCGTTCCCGCATGCCGTTGCCCGGCCGGTGCTGCCCGAAAGCTCGCCGGGCCACCAGCCGTTCGCGCAGACCGAGCAGTACCAGAAGGTGCTCTCGGCCGCGCATGAGCACCTGCTCAACAGCATCGAGGACGAGCGCATCGACATCGATTCCTGGGCCCCCGACACCATCGCCCGTTGGGTGCAGGTGCAGACGGTGGGCTTCATCCAGGAGTGGCGCATCCCGATCAACGAAGAGGAAATGCAGGTGGTGGCCAACGGCCTGGTCAAGGAGCTGACCGGCTTTGGCCCGCTGGACGACCTGCTGCACGACGCGTCCATCGAAGACATCCTGATCAACGGTTTCAAGGATGTGCACGTGTCCCAGGGCGGCCAGCTCAAGCGGGCCACCCAGCGCTTCACCGACGATACGCATCTGCTGCGCATCCTGCGCCGCATCCTCGCCCCGCTTGGGCGCCGGCTGGATGACTCCAATCCGATGGTCGATGCGCGCCTGCCCAACGGCGGCCGTCTCAACGCGATCATCTCGCCACTGGCGGTGGATGGACCGATGGTGTCCATCCGCAAGTTCCGCAAGGACCCGTTCACCCCCGATGAACTGCTGGCCAAGGGCACCTTCGATGCGCCGATGCAGGCCTTGCTGAAGGCGATGGTGCTGGGCCGCTGCAACATCCTGGTATCCGGCGGCACCAGCTCCGGCAAGACCTCGCTGCTGAACGCCCTGGCCAGCTACGTCCCCGCGAACGAGCGCGTGATCACCGTCGAGGACACCGCCGAGCTCTCGCTCAACCACCCGCATGTGGTCCGCCTGGAAAGCCGTATCGGTGGCGCCGAAGGCCACGGTGCGGTCAGCATCCGCGATCTGGTCCGCAACAGCCTGCGCATGCGCCCCGACCGCATCGTGGTGGGCGAGGTGCGCGGCGCCGAGGTCCTGGAAATGCTGCAGGCAATGAACACCGGCCACGACGGCTCGATGGCCACCATCCACGCCAACTCACCGCGCGACTGCCTGTACCGGATCGAGATGCTGGCCGGCTTTGCCGGCTTCCAGGGCAGCGAGGACAGCCTGCGCCGGCAGATCGCCAGTGCCATCGACTTCATCGTGCAGATCTCGCGCCTGGGCAGCGGGCGCCGCGTGCTGGTATCGATCACCGAGATCACCGGTGTGAGCGACAACCTGATCACCACCCAGGAAATGTTCCGCCACGAGCTGCAGATCGACGGCAACGGCAAAGAGATCGATCGCTGGGTCGGGCTGGGCTTCCATCCGCACTCACACAAGCTGGAACCGTTCCGCCAAGAACTGCGCGAATCGCTCTACGGAGACTTCTGAGCATGGGAACCGGCGCGCTGCTGGGCATGTTGAGCATCATCGCGGTGCTGCTGGCGCTGGCAGCCTGGCTGTGGGGCACGGCCAGCAGCCGTGAACAACGCCAGGTTTCAATGCGGCACGCCGAGCAGCAGCTTTCGCGCGGAAGCGCCACGGGCGGAGCACCCGCCGGGCCATCCGTCACCGCTGCCAACGATCCGGCGCGGCCCGCCAGCACCGGGCGTCGCGTGCTGCCGCTGGATGGCCTGCTGCAGCGCGCAGGGCTGCAGACCGGCTGGAAAATTCCCATCATGCTGCTGGTACCGGGGCTGGTACTGTCGGTGGTGGCGATGCTGCGGCTGGGCACCGCATGGATGTTTCCGCTGACCCTGCTGCTGTACCTGCTTGGCTGCTGGCTGTGGGTGATGCGGCGGACCACGAAGCTGCGTGCGCAACTGCTGCATCAGCTGCCGGACTTCCTCGACAACCTGGTGCGGCTGACGGCACTGGGCAACAGCCTGCAGGCCGCGTTCCAGGTTGCTTCGATGCAGACCAGCGCGCCGTTGCGCGGGCTGCTGGACACTACGGTGCGCTTTGCGCGCAGTGGCATGGAGCTGGACCGTGCACTCGCACAGGCCTCGCATCCCTATCGCATGGATGTGTTGAAGGTGTTGTCGGTGGTGATCGGTGTCAGCGTGCGCATCGGCGGGCGCTCCGACCAGATCCTGCAGCGCATGGGCGATTTCATGCGCGATCTGGAACAGGCCCAGCAGGAGCTTGCGGCAACGACCTCGGAGACGCGCATGTCAGCCTGGGTGCTGGGCCTGCTGCCACCGGCCTGCGCGGTGCTGATGGCGATCGCCAGCCCGGACTTCTTCCAGCCGGTGCTGCACGATCCGCTTGGCCACAAGATCCTGCTGCTTGCACTGGGCATGGAGCTTGTCGGTGGCTTCCTGCTGTATCGCCTGGCCAAATCGCTATGAACCACCCCCGCCCCGCCGGAGACGACCGATGAGCGCCAGCGCCTGGTTCGCCCTCTCCCTGCTCGTACTGGCTGCAGGTATCGCCCTGCTGGGTATCGGCGGCTGGGTACGCAGCCATCGTGAGCAGCGTACAACGGCCACGTTGAAGACCGCCCTGCAGCCGCGCGAGGCGTCCCGTGACCCCGAACCTGCACGGCACGATTCGCTGGGCTGGCTCGAACGCTTCGGCCGTGCCCTCAGCGGCGGCCGCCTGGAAGCGGCATTGCTGGCCAATGAAGACCGGCTGCTGTTGGATCTGGCCGGGTGGAACACCCGCCGCGGTACGGCCATCTACCTCGGCCTGCGCCTGCTGCTGGCCGTGCTGGTGCTGGCACTGGTGCTGACATTCAGCAGCGTCACCGGGCTGGCCAGGATCATGGTGATCATCGGCGCATTGGCCGCTGGCCTGCTGCTGCCCAAGTTCATTCTCTCCTCCTGGGTGAAGCGCCGTCGGCGCGCGGTCGACAACGAGCTGCCGCTGCTGATCGACCTGCTGCGCCTGCTGCAGGGCGTGGGCTTCAGCATGGACCAGAGCCTGCAGACGCTCGGCGACAAGCTGCGCGATGCATTGCCGGTCCTCGGCGGCGAGCTGCAGGAGGCCAACGTCGCCTATACCCATGGCCGCACGCGCGCGCAGTCGCTGCGCCGGCTGAGCGAGGTCTATGCAGACGATGACCTGACCAGCCTGATGCAGCTGATCCTGCAGGTGCACGCCCATGGTGGCGCGGTGCAGGAGCCGCTGCGGCAGTTCAGCATCCGCCTGCGCGAACAGCGTCGCAACACGCTGAAGGAAAAGGTCGGCAAGCTCTCGGTGAAGATGACCGTGGTGATGATGCTGACCCTGCTGCCAGCGCTGATGCTGGTCCTTGCCGGCCCGGCGCTGGTCGCGCTGGCCACTACCATGTCCAAGATGGGGTCCCCCTGATGCCTGCCCTGCGCACTTCCTGCCTGATTGTTGCCCTGGCCGCCGTTGCCGGCGCCAGCGGCTGTGCATCGACCACACCGAAGTACCTGCGCGCGCCCAGCCTGGCCGCGCCCGAACCGGCGCCGCAGGACAGCCGCAATGCCTACCTGGAGCTGATCGAACGCATGCAGCAGCAAGGCGCATGGTATGCCTCGCTCGCCCACGTCGACGCCTTCCGTCAGCGCTACGGCGATCCTCCGGCATTGCGTCTGCTGCAGGCCGACGCGCTGCGCGAGACCGGCCAGGCCGATGCTGCGATCGCCCTGTACCGCGATCTTTCCAGTGGTCCCCAGGCTGCCGCGGCCGCACATGGCCTGGGCCTGATTGCCGCGCGCCGCGACGACGACGCCGGCAGTGAGCAGGCACTGGCGCGGGCGACCGAACTGCAGCCATTGAATACAAGCTATCTCGGCGACCTCGGCTATGCGCGGCTGCGCGCCGGGCAGTTCGAGCGCGCGCGCGAACCCCTGGCCAAGGCGCTGGAGCTGTCGCCGGGCAATGCCAAGGCCACTGCCAACCTCGCGCTGTGGGCGGTGCTGCGTGGCGACACCACCACCGCCGAACGCCTCGCCCAGCAGGCCAACCTCAACGACGAGACCCGGCTCAGCATCCAGCAGCAGGCGGCGCAGATCCGTGCCCGCCTGCAGCAACGCCAGGCCGCATCGGCCGCTGCCGCAGCCGTGCCGGCCACTGCGCGTGCTCTCGCCAGAGATGCCGTCGGCAACCCGCCCGCCGCCACGCGACTGGCGGCGGAACCACGCCGCGACAGCCGCGACGAACGCGATCCGCAGCGCCTGCCGCCCTCGATGCTGGAACGCTTCAGCACCTCCGACCACCCGAACGGGAACACACCATGACCGCGACGCCCCTGACCCGACGCCTGCTGCCCGTTCTGATCTGCCTGTTACCGGCCACTGCCGTGCAGGCGCAGCAACAGCCGCTGACCGGTCAGATGCTTGGCGGCAGCACGCCGGCTGTGCCGACGCCGCAGCCGCTGCAGTCCGAGTCACTGGCCACCGTGGACCTGATGGCCCCGCCAGCACCGGTGCCGCAGGCGGCGCCCGCAGCAGTGGCCATCACCGATGGCAATGCTGCAGCCGCGCGACCCGGCCGCAGCCAGATCGGCGATACCACGCGCAACCTGTTCCGCCTGCAGGCATCGGGGCAACAGGCCGGGCAGCACCTGCCGATCCTCGGCGACCAGGCGACGCTGAGCTACGCCCGCTACATGAAGAGCTTCGAACACGAGATCCCGGACTTCTTTGAAACCGATGTCGCCAAGTCCAAGGGATCATCCTCATCCGGACGCTGAGGTAGGCCATGAAACGCCCACGCCAGTTCAGTTTCAGCCGCCCACGGGGCGGCATGTCGATCACCATGATGCTGGTCATGCTGGCGTTGCTGGCGATGCTGGGCCTGATCGAGATCGGTTACCTGTTCTGGGCCAAGCGCGATGCGCAGAAAGTCGCTGATCTGGCCGCACTGGCGGGAGCGCAACGGCTGGAGCTGTGCACCTCGGACAACAGCGACAACAGTGCTGCGCGGCAGAGCGCACTCACCCAGAACAGGTTCGCTGGGAGCCTGGAAATCCGTTGCGGAAACTGGAACGTGACCCGGGCCACCGAGGGTCACTTCAGCCCGGCCGTCGATGCTGCGAATCAACGCAACGCCGTTCGTGTCATCACCCGCCGCGCGGTGCTTCCCTTCTTCGGGCAGAACAGCAGCCTGCCGACCGTGACCGCCCAGGCCGTGGCGCGCCGTGCAGAGCCCACGGCGGTTTTCAGTGTCGGCTCGCAACTGCTCCGCATCAACGGCAACACGCCACTGGGAAATGTCCTGAAACTGGTGGGTGCCGACCTCGACAAGACCACCCTGCTCGGCTACGACGGCCTTGCACAGGCGCATATCACCCCGAACGGACTGCTGCAGGCACTGGGCATTCCGATTGACGTCAACATGGGCGTGGCCGAGCTCAACAATCTGCTGGCGGGCCGCAAGGTCAAGCTGGGCAAGATCCTTCAGGCGACCGTTGACCTGCTCACCCAGCAGGGCGTTGCCCACGTGGACCTGAGTGCGCTGGAGAATGCCCTGGTCGTGCAGGGCATCGACCTCAAGCAGCTGGAGGTGAAACTCGGCTCCGATGACAGCGGCGGCGGCTTGTTCGCACGCGTGGTCGCGCCGGATGGAACGATTTCCAGCGCGCTGCAGGCCGATGTCAATGTGCTGGACCTCATAGGGACCAGCATCAGCATAGCCAATGGCGGCCGCGCGGTCTCGGTCAATGACCTCAACCTGTTGGGCCTGGTCAATGCGAAAGCCGCCGTGGTGGAGCCGCCGTCGATCGCCATCGGAGGCATTGGCTCGCGCGCCTACAACGCGCAGATCCGCGTCTTCCTCGACATCGACACCAACAACATCCCCGTTGCAGGCGGCGTACTTTCACTGCTGGGCATCCGCCTGAAGCTGCCGGTCCATGCAGACGTGACCAATGCAATGGCGACCCTGACCAGCCTGCAATGTGGCAGCACGCCTCCCACGGCGACGATCAAGGTCGAGTCCTCCGTGCTGCGCGCCTGCGTCGGCAAGGTGGCCGACAGCGAGCGGTTTTCCAAGCAGAATGTCTGTGGCGACACCCTGCAGAAGGAACAGATGCTGACACTGCTCGGCGCCCCGTTGATAAATGACAGCATCAAGGTCAATACGCTGACCGACACGCAAAGCCTCACCCTCCCCGCCGGCGCGACCGGTTCAACCCAGGTCAACTCCCTGGAGGTGGGCACCGCCGTGTCCGAGCTGGTCAGCGAACTGCTGCGCGTACTGTCCGGGGTGCTCGATCCGCGCGACGATGGCATGAGCCAGGGCTCGACCGCAGCGCAGTTGGCCGATCGCTACCTGAAAGCAGCCAACGTTGGTCGCAAGCGATACGATGTCGACGCAACCATCAAGCTGCTGGAATTCGGAGACAGTACGCAGGGATTGAAACCACTGGGAAACTGGGACATCACCAAGGGGGTACCGACCAGCTGTGTGCTGGTGACCTGCATGGTCGACGGCAAGGTCTGGCAAGGATTCCGCAACGCAGTGACCGGGGTTGGCTCGGGGCTCCTCGATGGCGTCCTGGGAGCGCTTGTGGGTGGGCTGCTGGTCAAGCAGTGCAACAGCCTGATCGGCGCCCTGGATGACACCACCTACAACAATTGCATGAAGTACAACCTGACTTCCTACCTGCAGACCGCCGATGCCGGGTTCCTGGACCAGTTCGCCGGCGACGGCGTCACCGCCCCCGGCAATGGCCCGGTCAGTTGTTCGGGCCTGCTGTGCTTCCTGCTGAAGCCCGCCCTGGACGTCCTGAAGCCGCTGCTCAACAGTGTCGGCTCGCTGCTGCGCTCGCTGCTGGCCCAGGTACTGGGCCTGGAACTGGGCCGTACGGATGTGCATGTCCAGTCCATCCAGTGCACGCCCGCACAACTGGTCTACTGACCCGTGACGGGCGCCCTTGGCGGCGCCCGCGCACATGCTAGACTCCCGGCGGGGAACCACCTTCATCTCAACCCACACTCATCCGTGGATGGTCTAGACATGCGAGAAACTTCAGGGGGCGCGGTCTTCGCCCGGCACGCGCGCGGCGCGGCACTGCTGGCCGTGACCATGATGCTGGTGGCACCGGCGGCGATGGCTGCCCGTAGCGACCGCGAAGCAGCCGCAGAGCCGGCCGCACGTACCGCACCGGTGGTGCGCAACACCGTTGACGAGCTCAAGCAGCTGATGGATGCCCGCCAGCTGACCGAGCTGCGCACCACCTACAACGGCAATTACGGCGCCAGCCTGCTGTTCAATGCCAACACCCTGACCTACTACGTCGCCCTGTTCCAGGAGAAGAATTTCTGGCGGGTGATCAAGACCGATGCCGTCGACAACGCCGAGCGTGTCTACCGCACCTTCGCGCAGCAGTCCGAGCAGCTGGCCCAGGTCTACATCGACACCACCCGCCTGGAGGCCGGCAAGCGCTATACCGAGCGCCTGGTGGCCTACAACGAGGAACGCCTGCGCGCCCTGCAGCAGGAAATGGAACAGCAGCAGGCACAGTCGGCCCAGGTCAGCGCCGCCCTTCAGCAGGCCCAGCAGCAGGCGGTCAGCCTGAGCAGCGACGTGCAGAGCACCAACAGCCAGTTGGATTCCCTGCAGCGCCGCATCCAGATCCTGCAGGCGGAACAGGGCAACCCGGAGCTGAGCCTGCCCAAGCCGGACAGCGTGCCCTCGCCGGCACCGGCGGCTGCCAGCGACGGTCGCTGAGGTCCAGCACCTCGCATCCTGTCCAACGGCGCCTGCGGGCGCCGTTGTCGTTTCCGGCACCATTTCGTTTCAGCGGCACGCCTCATGCACGGCATCGTCCAGTTGCCGGCGCTGCACGAAGTCCATGCGCTTGCCATTGGCCAGCACCTTTGCGCGTTGCTGCCGCGCGTGCTCACAGGCGGCAGGATCCGCGCTGATCGATATCAGTGCGGCCCGCGCACGCGCCTGCGGTACCACACGCGGACGGCTTGAGGCTGGGCTCGCCGCCTTGGCCACGGTTGCACCCGTTGAGGCCGGCTCCGCCGGCACCTCCCAGCGCCATTCCGCATGCCCCTGGCACGGCGTCTGCTGGTAGACCGGATGCGGCCCGTCCACGCATTTGTAGACGTTGGTCTGAGCGTGCGCGCCCGCGGCCAGCAGCAGGCACAACAGTGGACTCCAACACGCATTCAACATCGCAGGCTCCTCAGCAGGGCTATCGCCATCCTCAATGCCGGAACGGCTTCGTGCCAGAGCGATATGCGTCACATCCGGTGTAATCCAGCACAGCCGTGCAAGTCGCCGGCCTGGCGCTGCGCTGTACTGCCGGAGGCACCGGCACAACTGCCAGTGCCTTCCCTCCCTTCCGCCAAGGAAACCGCAATGAGCAACTTCGTCACCGTCGCCGACGGCGCCCGCATCTTCTACAAGGATTGGGGTACCGGCCAGCCGATCGTGTTCGCCCACGGCTGGCCGCTGTCGTCCGATGCCTGGGACCCGCAGATGCTGTTCATGGGCCAGAACGGCTTCCGCGTGATCGCTCACGACCGTCGCAGCCACGGCCGCTCCAGCCAGACCTGGGACGGCAACAACATGGACACCTACGCCGATGACCTGGCCGCAGTGATCGAAGCACTGGACCTGAAGGATGCGATCCTGGTCGGCCATTCCACCGGTGGCGGCGAAGTGGCCCACTACATCGGCCGCCACGGCAGCAAGCGCGTGGCCAAGGTGGTGCTGGTCGGCGCGGTGCCGCCGCTGATGCTGAAGACCGAAGCCAACCCGGCCGGCACCCCGTTGGAAGTCTTCGACGGCATCCGCAAAGGCACCGGCGGTGACCGCTCGCAGTTCTTCAAGGACCTGACCACGCCGTTCTTCGGCGCCAACCGCGACGGCAACACCGTTACCCAGGGCATGCGTGATGCGTTCTGGCTGCAGGGCATGCTCGGTGGCGTCAAGGGTCAGTACGACTGCGTGCACGAGTTCTCGGAAGTGGACTACACCGAGGACCTGAAGAAGATCGATGTGCCGGCGCTGGTCGTGCACGGTGATGACGACCAGATCGTGCCGTTCGATGCCTCGGCCAAGCTGTCCTCGCAGATCATCAAGGACGCCGAGTTGAAGGTGTACCCCGGTGCGCCGCACGGCCTGACCGTTACCCACGCCGACCAGTTCAACGCCGACCTGCTGGCGTTCGCACGCAAA